>NZ_JADEXF010000023.1 GCF_015207245.1 Nostoc cf. edaphicum LEGE 07299 | reverse complement strand
GAAATTAGTGGCAACAGTTCCAAAATGGTCAATCTCCCGTTCTGCAATTAAAGCCACTGGTTTTCGTGCTTCCGTCAATAGCATGACTAAGAAAGTGCCTGCCTTGAATGCGGATACTGCTAAATCTAAAGTGCAGCAATACATTCAGCAAGCTGAAGGAGCTACTCTGATAGAAATTGAAGAGGTGATAGGCTTAAGCCGGGTACAAACGATAGATATTCTGCGCTCCTTAATCAAGCAAGGAATACTAGAACAACGCGATCGCCAATACTTTATTCGGCAACAAACAATTTCTTGACAAACTTAATTCAAGCTCATTTTTTGTATTTGCAGACTAGCTGTTGGGCGATCGCTTGTGTCTGTCGCCTTAAGTACACAATCGATAAGCATTAAAGCTGGTCTATGCTTTGTAGTATTCAACATTCCCATCTTTTTCAGGTCTGTATTGCAACTACATCCATACAAGCAATTTGCTCAGTAGATGTAACATGGCAACAAGTTAACCTATTAATAATTAGTTAACCTATTAATAATTAGAAAAAGAGCTTAAATCTTTGTTCAAGCTTCCGGCTTTGAACTTTAAAAATATCCGTATTGGAAAGGGATATAACAAGCTGGAATAGCTCAATCAAGGTTTTGAACTGTGCTATTGGCAATCGCACGATAAAGTTAGTAAGCTGGATTGTTTGAGCAATTTTAATGTAAATGCAAAACTCAAGATATATAAGGAGGTGCGATCCATTGTGAATCAATTGATCGAGCAACTTCAAACTAAATTATTCACAGGCAGGCTAAATCTTGAAGCAAGGGATGGGCCGACTTGGACGCTATATTTTCGTTTAGGACGATTAATTTGGCAGGCTGGCGGTTCTAATGCCGATGAGCGATGGCGACGACACTTGTTGCGGTACTGTTCTAATCTGGATGTGACACAGTTGGAGCAGCTTGTCTCTCCCCAGGAAAATTACCGCGAGTATTCCATTCTTGCTAAGTTGCGAGAACAAAAATTAATCGAACAACAACAACTTGTTAGCCTGATTGCAAGCTCAATAGCTGAAGTTCTGTTTGATATCATGCAGTACATTGAAGCCAAAAGAAATGGCAACAATCCAGCAGGGCAGTTGTCACATAGTACCGTTGTTGGTGAAGTTCCTGGGGTTCTCCTAGCTGTAATACCAACAGAGGAAGTCTTGAAAAAGGCTACACAAGCCTGGCAAGAATGGCGAGATGCAGGACTGGCAACCTACTCGCCCAATTTATTTCCGATCATTCAACAAATTGAGCTACTTCAAGGACAAGCATCCTCTAAACAGATTATTGCTCTAGTTGATGGAACAAAAACTTTACGAGGTTTAGGGCAAAAAAGCGGTCGGGATGTCTTAGCTTTGACTCGGTTATTGATGACATTGGTAAAAACAGGGGCGATCGCTTTTTCACCAACCCCAAAACTCAGGAAGATTCCGATTAGTCACGAAACTGGCAACCCATCCAGTGCAGTTAATAATTCCAATTCTTCACTAAAGCCAGAAGAGGACACTGTTTTACAAGTTGCGCCCAATTTCAAAAAAGTTGCCCCACCAGCGATTGGCAAAGAAATTGTTAGTCCGTCCAGTGCAGTTAATAATGCCAATTCTTCACTAAAGACAGAAGAGAAGACTATTTTACAAGTTGGCCTCCCAGCGGCTAGCAAAGCAATTATTGATGTCTCAAGACCTTTAGTAGCTTGTGTGGATGATAGTCCGATGATCTGTCGCAGTTTGGAGGAAATACTGACCCATCAAGGTTATCGCTTTGTGGGCATTCAAGAGTCCTTGACAGCAGTTTTAAACCTAATTAAAAACAAGCCAGACTTCATTTTTTTGGATCTTTTGATGCCAAAAGTAAATGGCTATGAAATTTGTTCTCAAATCCGTAAAACTCCAAGTCTCAAAAATGTGCCGGTTGTCATCTTAACGGGGAAAGATGGAATAGTAGATCGGATGCGAGCAAAATTAGTAGGAGCAACTGACTTTTTGGGTAAACCTGTAGAACAAGACAAAGTACTGAATATGCTTCACAAGTATTTAAGTGTTTAGGTTCAAGCGGTAGTCATATCAGTGGCTCCCCTACATCCATTTTCAAAACCGATTGTGGATGGTAAATTGCTCCCTAAATCTAGCTTGGTGTTAATTTATTTGTCGCCATTATTTTTCAAATTCTGAATTAAATAGTTAGGAAAAAAATGAAAAAAGTTCTTTTAGTTGAAGATAGCCTCACAGAATCTGAGAAGATGACACGTTACCTAGAGCAAGGAGGATATTCAGTTTATGA
Organism: Nostoc cf. edaphicum LEGE 07299; assembly: GCF_015207245.1. Classification (GTDB taxonomy): domain Bacteria; phylum Cyanobacteriota; class Cyanobacteriia; order Cyanobacteriales; family Nostocaceae; genus Nostoc; species Nostoc edaphicum_B. The sequence continues at coordinate 9,303 of NZ_JADEXF010000023.1, read as the reverse complement.
AGTTCGCAGTGGTGAAGAGGCTCAACTGCGGTTGAAACAACAAAAACCTGACTTGATCTTACTGGATTTGATTTTGCCAGGTCAAAGTGGATTTGAGTTCTGCCGAAAGTTGAAAGCCGATCCTATAACAAAAGGAATCCCGGTAGTGATTTGCTCAACTAAAAACACAGATGTTGATAGAACTTGGGGCAATATGAGTGGCGCTGATGGCTATTTAGTCAAACCTGTAGATGAAAATACCTTGCTCCAGACTGTTAATAAATTTATTCGCTAAAGGAAACTAGGGCAATGGTACAGGCCAATGATAGCTTTTCTTCGCTACCCATTAATAGCCAATTTCGACTTGAAAACTCTACCCAAGGGAACAACCAGAGGTTTTTAAGATTTCCGTTGAATGGAAAGGTAAATGGGTTACTCCCATTAGCTGATTTGCGGGGAGTAATTCAGGTTGCACTGACCGAGATTTTACCAGTACCACAGGTAGCAGAATTCTTGTTAGGCATAATGAATTGGCGGGGAGAAGCGATCTGGATTCTTGATTTAGCAGGTTTGTTGGGAGCAACACACTGGTGTCGGCGGGAAAGTGTGCGTAACTCTGGCATGGCGATGCTTGTTCAAGTCCAGAATCAAACCGTCGGGCTGTTGGTGGAGCAAGTCAATACCATTGAAGTTCATGACCCCCAAGAGCGGTTAGCGATTTCGACATCAATGTTACCTGGCCGACTAGGCTCGTTCTTACAGGGTTACTTTGTGGATTCTCAAGGTAGCCCTTTGATGTTACTTGACACCCATATTGTGATTCAAGCCCTTCAGCCTCTTTAAAGTTCAGAGCTTCCTATACAACGCCAAGGGCGGACGCACACAGGCTTCTGGACGCTGAAGCCGTTCCAGAAAAGTAAGTAGCCTCCGCTCTGCATTTTACTTATTAACTCCGACAACCTTCATAGCAAGAAAGATCATGGTAGCGCAACACAATCTTAGACCTAGCCAACCTCAGTCAAATTCCAGCAACGGTTATAAGGAAACCGATAACGGGCATACCGTTGATGTACCAGCAAAACAGCAAATCACCTCCGCTCTAGAAGAATTGCGAAATGAACTGGATCAAGCTGATTGGGTGGAAACAGGGCCATTGCGAGAGAGAATCCGCAAGTTAAAAGAACTGCTAAGTGTGTTGCCATATCAAGACGGAGGAGATGGATTAGAGGTAGAGCAAGTACAGGCGATCGCTAGCAAAATCCGCCAATTTTCCGATCTAGATACCTTGTTCGCCACTGTTGTCATAGAGGTACAAAGCGCCCTGCAAGCCGATCGCGTGGTGCTGTATGAGTTTACGAATCCGACGCTGGGGATAGTTGTTGCAGAGGCAATGAGGGATGGCTTTACCCCAATGCTGAAGGAAAAACTGCCTGCCGTCACTTTTGGGTTGGGTTCTGCCAAGCTTTATCAACAAGAAAAATTAGCAGCGATCGCGGATACATACACTGCTGGCTTGTCCCCTTACCAAAAGCAGCTCGTGGATCGGTTTCAGGTAAGAGCTTCTTTGAGCTTGCCGATTTTAGCAAAAGATGGGGTTTGGGGCTTGTTGGTAGTGCAGCAATGCACTGCTGCTCGCCAGTGGCAGAATGCTGAAATTCAGTTACTAAAATTAATCGAGCAGGAATTAGAAGCGCAACTGCAAGTTGCCGCGATCCAGGCTGCGTTGCAACAAGAAGTGGAAAAAGACCAAATCCTTGTCGGTGTAGCGAATAAAATTCTCCAGTCCAAAGATGCGGATACCATCTTTCGCGTTGCCACCCAAGAAGTGCGACAGTCACTAAAATGCGATCGCGTGGCAATTTATCGTTTCCAGCCAGATTGGAGTGGAGAATTTGTTGCTGAATCTGTTGGATCTGAGTGGGTTTCTCTATTAGAAGAACAGCGAAACAACCCAGCAATTGTCAATAACGTTAACTATTGCAGTGTGAGGAACCTTGCAGACGAAGGGGGATTGGTTGGGACAACAGGGCGATCGCATAATGCAGATAGCTACATTCAGCACACCCAAGGCAAAAATTTCCATCGCGGACAGATTTATCGAGTCACTAATGATATCTATAGTGCTGGTTTTTCTGACTGCTATATCAAAATTTTAGAAGCTTATCAAGCCAAAGCATACATTATTGTTGCCATCTTCCAGGGAGAAAAGTTGTGGGGCTTGCTCGCTGCCTATCAAAATTCTCAGCCTCGTCAGTGGAAAGATAGTGAAGTTCGCCTAATGGTGCAGGTTGCAACTTTGTCTAGTATTACTATTCAACAGGTGCAATATCAGCAACAACTTTATCACCGCTCTGAGGAGTCAGCCAAACTTGTTGAACGAGAACGTACTGTTTTCGGCATCATTGAAAAGATTGGGCAAGCAACGGATCTTCGCACCCTTTTCCGCACTGCAACCCAAGAGTTGCGTCGATTTTTAAAATGCGATCGCGTTGTCGTTTATCAATTTCATCCAGACTGGAGTGGAGAAGTGATCGCTGAATCTGTAGGTGCTGGTTGGTCGTCACTGGTGGAGATGCAAGAACAAGACGGCATTTTAAAAACAGGTCTGATATCTTCAGAACGTTGCAATATTAAGGATTATGCCTCCCCTGTTAAAGCTGATGCCGATACCTATCTCAAGGAAACGCAGGGTGGAATGTACGCTAAAGGAACGCGCTTCCGTAAAGTTAACGATATTTATGCTGCTGGTTTTTCACCTTGCTATTTAGAATCATTAGAGAAGTTTCAAGCCAAAGCATACATCATTGTTCCCATCTTCCGCGCTGGTAATCTTTGGGGTTTGTTAGCAGCCTATCAGAATTCTGAGGTTCGGAAATGGACTGAGGAAGAGGCCGGTGCTTTGTTGCAGATTGCCGAACCGTTGAGCATTGCCCTCCAGCAAGCTGAATATATCGAACAGCTACGGTTAAAAAATATAGAAATGACCCAAGTAGCTGAAGTCGAAAACGCGATCGCACGCATGGCGGAGAGAATGCGTCAGTCCCAACAGCTAGAAACGATTTACCGCACTACCTTGGCAGAATTGCGGCAGTTGTTCAAATGCGATCGCCTCGCAATATATCGCTTCAACTCTGACTGGAGTGGTGAATTTATTGCTGAATCTGTAGCAAGTGACTGGGTGCCTCTGGTTGGCCCCGATATCAAGACCGTATGGGAAGACGAGCATCTACAGCAAACCCAGGGCGGACGCTATCGCAACAATGAAACCTTAGCCGTCAATGACATCTATACTGTTGGTTATGCCCAGTGCCACATCGACCTGTTAGAGCAGTTCCAAGTTAAAGCCTACACCATCGCCCCGATTTTTGCTGGAAACAAACTTTGGGGTTTGTTAGGGGCTTACCAAAATAGCGGCCCGCGCCAGTGGAATTCCGAAGAGGTGCGATTACTAAGCAAATTGGGCATTCAGTTGGGGTTAAGCGTGCAGCAAGTTGAGTACATCGAACAGCTGAAGATGAAGAATGCAGAGTTGGCGCGGACAGCAGAAGAGGAACAAGTGCTGACAGCGATGGTGGAAAAAATCCGTCAAGCCCAGGATATAGACACAATTTTCCAGACTTTGCTGCCAAGTTTACGCAAACAACTACAATGCGATCGCCTAGCAGTATTTCGCTTTCATCCCGACTGGAGTGTGGAGTTTGTTGCCGAATCCGTAAAAGATCAATGGCTGTCTTTAGCTGGTTCCGACATCAAAACGATTTGGATGGACGAACACTTACAAGAAACTCAGGGCGGACGCTATCGCAATCATGAAACCTTTGCTGTCAATGATATCTACACTGTCGGTCACGTTCAGTGCTACCTAGAGATATTAGAAAAAATCCAGGCCAAGGCTTACACTATCGCTCCGATCTTTATTGGAAACAAACTCTGGGGCTTTATAGGAGCATACCAAAATACTGGCCCTCGTGAGTGGAAATCCAAGGATGTGCAACTGTTGCGAAAAGTAGCTGTGCAAATGGGTATAGGCTTGCAACAGGTTAAGTATATCGAACAGCTCAAGAAGAAGAATGCAGAGTTAGCCAGAACCGCAGAAGGGGAACGAGCATTAACACGGCTGTCAGAAAAAATTCGCCAAGTTCAAGAGCTAGATACGATTTTCCGCAATGCCCTACCAGAATTGCGATCGCATTTGGAATGCGATCGTCTCGCAGTGTATCGCTTCAATCCAGATTGGGGTGGGGAATTTATTGCCGAATCTGTAAGTCGTGAATGGGTGGCTTTGGTTGGCCCCGATATCAGGACTATATGGGAAGACGAACACCTACAACAAACCCAAGGTGGACGCTATCGCAACAACGAGACGTTTGTAATTAATGACGTTTACACTGCTGGCCATGCCCAGTGCCACTTGAAAATTCTCGAGCAATTCCAGATTAGAGCCTATATCATCACCCCGATTATTGCCGGAAACAAGCTCTGGGGTTTGTTAGGAGCATATCAGAATAGCGGGCCGCGGCAATGGCAAGAGAATGAAGTCAACTTGGTAGCGAAAATCGGCACGCAGTTTGGGGTTGCTGTCCAACAATCGCAATACTTACAACAAACCTTAAGCAAGAATGAGGAACTGACCAAACTGGCAGAACGGGAAGTAGCAAACGCCCGATTTTCCTATCGCCTGCCAAGTCGGTTAACAGAGATGGCCCAAAGTCATGGTAATGTTCTGGAATTTATCCAGTTTGCCACCCACGAACTTCGTCAACTGCTGAAAGTAGATCGAGTTGGAGTTTACCGTTTTGAGCCTGATTGGTCTGGAGAATTTGTAGTTGAGTCTGTGACTGGGGATTGGCCTAAGCTGGTGGGAACTAGCCTTGCCAAAGTTAGAGATACCTTTCTCCAGTACAACCAAGGAGGACGTTATGTCCGCAAAGAAAGTTTGCGGGTTGACAATATATATAGTGTCGGTCATGACGAATGTCACATCCAATTGTTAGAGATGTGGGGAACTAAAGCCTACATGATTTCTCCGATTTTTCAAGAAAATCGGCTATGGGGGCTGATGGGAGTTTATCAAAATAGCGCACCGCGCCAGTGGGAGCAATCCGAGGAAGATGTTCTCAACCAAGCCAGCGTCCAGATTGGTATTGCCCTCAATCTTGCAGACTACCTAACACAGGTGCGTACTCAAGAGCAGCAACTAGCAGAAGCAGCAGAGCGCGAACGTACCGCCCGAGAAAAACTGCAACAAGGAGCAATCCGCGTTCTCATGGCTTTGGAACCATCCTTCAGAGGCGATCTGACCGTTCGAGCGCCCCTATCTGAAGATGAAATTGGGACGATCGCCGATGGTTACAATACTACGATCCAAAGTTTGCGAGATTTAGTGCGACAAGTGCAAATTGCTGCTGGCAGGGTGAGTGAAACTTCTAGCGATAACACGATCTCAGTAGTGAAACTATCCGATCAAGCTCAACAGCAGGCAGAACGGCTTGAACACGCTCTGGAACAATTACAAATGATGGTAACTTCCACCCAGATAGTCGCTGCTGATGCTCAAAAAGTAGGACAGGCGGTTCAAAGAGCTAATAACACCGTCCAAGCTGGTGATTCCCTGATGGAAAGAACCGTAGATGGCATTCTGGAGATTCGGGAAACCGTGTCGGAAACAGCGAAGAAGATTAAACGCCTCGGTGAAGCTTCTCAGAAAATCTCGAAAGTAGTGAGTCTGATTGAAAACTTTGCCACTCAAACTAATTTGCTGGCACTCAATGCTGCGATCGAGGCTACCCGTGCCGGAGAGTATGGCAAAGGCTTTGCGGTGGTTGCAGATGAAGTTCGTTCCCTGGCTTATCAGTCGGCTAGTGCCACCACAGAAATTGAGCGACTCGTGCAAGAAATTCAAGCTGGCACCAACGAAGTTACCGAAGCAATGGAAATAGGGATTAGCCAAGTTGTCCAAGGCTCGAACTTGATCGATGAGACTCGTCATTCCCTGAGTGCGATCGTGGTAGCTACCAACGAAATTGGTGGACTGGTGCAAGGAATTACCCAAGCAGTTTCCCACCAAAGTCAGCAATCTCAGATGTTGACAGAGGCGATGATGGATGTTTCGGCGATCGCCCGCAAGACTTCAGAAAGTGCCATCCATATTTCCGAGTCTTTTGAGGAACTACGGATGACTTCACAACAACTGGAAACCAGCGTTAGCCAGTTCAAAGTTGACTAATCTCACAAAACTGTTATGAACTCCGATCCCAGTAATCAAGAGCAGGCTTTTCTTGCGGAAGCGGCAGAGTTGTTGCAAACCATTGAGCAGAATCTGATCGGTCTACTTGATGAAAAAACAATAGAAAAAGTTCATGCCTTGATGCGAAGCGCCCATACTATCAAAGGGAGTGCTGCCAGTGTTGGGCAAGAAACTATTCAGACAATTGCCCATCATTTGGAAGATGTATTCCAAGCGTTATACGCTCCAGAACTGGAAATCGATCCAGAATTGGGTGCTTTGCTTCTAGATGCTTATGAGTGCCTGCGAACTCCATTGAGTGCAGCCTTGATGGGCTTATCCTGCAATGAGGCAGAAATACTTGATCGAACTGCCTCAATCTTTGCCCAACTTCAACATAAACTAGGCGACTTTTTTGGTCGTGAGGCTCCGCTTCCCAGTTCGGAAGAACTTGGCTTTGATGTGGTAGAGTCAATCTTTTCCGGGAGTGTACTCCAGGATTTGCAACAGCTGGAAACTGACATTCAAAGCCAAGATCCGCAACAAATTCAAACAACACTCAACTCCCAAGCCGAATTTTTTGTCGAACTAGCAGCATCTTATGGCTTATCTGGATTAGAAGAAATTGCCCAGGCGACCCTAAACGCGCTCAAAGCACATCCAGACAAAGTACTGCAAATCGCTCAGGCGGCTTTAGAAAATTTTAAAGCAGCTCAAACGGCAGTACTTGCAGGCGATCGCACTCAAGGAGGAGAAATATCTCCACAATTGCGAGAATGGGCAATGCTCACTACTCCTGTCCCAGAACCGCAAGAGCAGCCAGTTGCGATCGCTGCCCAACCCACAGAAACGTCTACAACTGAGAATAAGCCATCCCCCCTCCTCAGTGCCAGCGAAGCGGAATCAATTTGGTCGTTTTTCCCGAAGCGGACTGATAACTCCGCACCGAAAACACCGGAGGTACTGGCACCTATTTCTCAGGATTCGGTAGTAGCCCCCTCTGCCATAGATCGGATTTTACAGTCAATCTGGATCGGAGATCCACAGACATCCTGCCGATACTCAGACTCAGATCGGCCAGCCTCTCCACCACCAGCACCAAGCCTCCAGGCTCAGTCATCGGCATCACTTCCCAGTATCCGAGTCGCGATAGAACAGCTCGATCGCCTCAGCCATACAATTGGGGAATTGCTAATCAGCGAAAACCAACAAAACCTGCAATCTAACCACATCCACAAAGCAGCCCAAGACACTCTACTACAGTTTTTGTACTGTCAACAACAACTTAGTAAAGTTTTTACTTGGTCGGATCGACATCTGCTGCTTCCCGAACGCAAGCAGCGACAGATGCATGGATCTCCACGAGTTATCTCTGCTACCGAGGCACAATCCAATTTTGATGCCTTAGAAATGGATAACTATAGCGAGTTGCACATTCTCCTGCAAAATCTTACAGAAGACATGGTGCAATTAGGAGAACAGATTGAGGCTGTTAATGGCTTAGTTCAGCAATCTCGCTTCAGTCTCGGAAAGCGCAAGCAACTGCTTTCAGGAGCGCAGGAAGATTTGCTGCAAGCCAGAATGGTGCCACTGGGAACAGTGTTGAATCGATTACCCCGCCTCCTGCAACAGATGGTAGCAACTTATCATAAGCCTGTTGAACTCAAGCTTGGCGGTACGAAGGTACTGGTGGATAAAGCCATTTCTGAGCAGTTGTACGATCCCTTACTGCACATGATTCGCAATGCCTTCGATCACGGCATTGAACCGGTAGAAACCCGTCGCCAGCAGGGTAAACCAGAAACCGGAACAATTACAATTAAAGCCTATCATCAAGGCAACCGCACTACTATTGAGGTACGGGATGATGGTCGAGGCTTTAACTGGGAATCCATTCGTCAGCGAGCTATAGAAAAACACCTGCTGACTCCCGAACAAGCCGCCTACGCCTCAGAAGACCAACTGGCAGAGTTATTATTTGAACCAGGCTTTTCTACCGCCAACCAGGTTGGTGAATTATCTGGTCGTGGTATCGGCTTAGATGTCGTTCGCACTCAATTGCAAGCTTTACAAGGTTCGATTGTGGTGCGATCGCTTTCAGGGCAGGGAACCACCTTCATGCTGCAATTGCCCCTGAGCTTGACAACAGCACGCTTGCTCGTTTGTCAATCTCAAGGTATTACTTATGGCTTGCTGTCTGAAGGAGTTAGCCAAGTTTTATTACCGCAGCCAGAGCAGATTCAAGTCCAGCAATCTTTACACGGACAAGGCAGCCAAAAATTTTGGCAGTGGGGAGAAGGGCAAAATCAGCAACTAGTTCCCATCCGCTCGCTTGCCAATTTGCTGGATTACAAATACCCTTTATTCACCCAAGACCACAATTTAAACCTCAGTCCTTTTCCAGTCAAACAACGGAACACCGTCGAACCTCTGCTGCTGTTAGAAACAGAGCATCAATACCTGTGCTTGCAAGTCGATCAGATTTTAGTCGAGCAGGAATTAGTAATTAAATCCCTCGGTAGAGTCCTAACTTTACCTAGTTACATCCAAGGCTACAGCGTGTTGGGAAATGGTAGTCTGACCCTAATCGTTGACCCGTTGGAGTTAGTTCGGCAAACTTGGGAGACAGATATGATGCCGACTTCCCCGGTATCAAGTCTTGCAATATTGCCCGCACCTGAGCCTGTTCTTACTCTAGAGGCGCAGCAATCCGCAACTATAACGCAACCGCAGCAACAGCCGATGGAAGTCAATACAGCCGTTGCTCAACCTAACCGACTGACAGTGTTAGTCGTGGAAGATTCGGTTGTCCAAAGGCAAAGTTTGGTGCAGACGCTCCAAAAAGCCGATTATCAAGTGTTGCAAGCAGGCGATGGTCGAGAGGCGATCGCTCAAATGGTGCAACACAGCGATATTGATTTAGTGATTTGTGACATTGAAATGCCACGTATGAATGGATTTGAGTTTTTAGAACACCATCGCCAAGACGAGCGTTTGTCCGGCATTCCTGTGGTGATGCTGACTACTCGTAGCGGACAGAAGCACCGCCAATTAGCTCTAGCTCTAGGGGCGAAAGCTTACATGACCAAACCCTATTC
>NZ_JADEXF010000022.1 GCF_015207245.1 Nostoc cf. edaphicum LEGE 07299 | reverse complement strand
ATAAAGGGATTTGTTATTATCCTCTTTAGTAAAAAGTAAAATTTCCCAAAATCCGGCATTTAAGCAATTATTAGCCAAAGCTATCTCTACAATATTTTGCTTTTCAAAACCATCTCCTCCAACAATTTCTATATTTTTTGAATTAGCAGGAAAACTAATCTGTTGCCTGTTCCACTCCCTATCTGTAAAAGCGATTATTTCTAAACCTTGATCTTTTTTAACCCATTCGGGTGCTTTAGGAACTAATAGCTCTAAATCAACATTTTTTATAACTATTTTTGCCGTATTTTTATCTGTTGCTTCTAGTACGAAATCGAAATGTGTATCATCTTTCTTAATAAGTGTTAATTTTCGATTAGAATATCTTTTAAAATTTTTTCCTAATGGTGCGGGATTGGCTGGATAATCGACATTAGATAATTCTTGTAGTTTTACACTCATCTGATTATCAACTTTATATCTAGATTTAAACCAGAAACCACCTAGTCCCAGCAAACCAAGGCAGATAATAAGGGTACTAAATAAAATCTGTTTCTTTGTAACTCTGAAATTAGGTTTGCCAAATTGGGAAATACCTGCAATTTTTTCTTTCGCAGAGATGTTTTTCATTAGACAAATTTATTTTGATGAGAATGCTGATTAACAGCATAGCATTCTGTAAAACGGATGTCTTCTTTTTATTTTCAATGAAAGTGTTAATAAGCGGTTATTTGCTAAGAGGTTTAATACTAATTCTTGTAGATGCTGAACGCGCTACATTTCTGTTAGAAAATTGCTCCACTTGAAGAGACCAAAATAGGAGCAGTTTTCCGTTACACTTAGCTTAAGTTTTAGTCAAGGTCTGAGCCTCGACTTGATTCATTTTTCCTTTCTTGCGAATACTTGCAGCAAACTGCTAAAAATGTCTAGGCATAGCCTGAAACCTTTATTGATTAAAAAATTGGACTTTTTCAATTTCACCAGAATTAGTCTCAATAGAAAAAGTTTCGCGTCTCAAACTAAAACTTTTACCCAACAAAGTCGTTTACTTTTCTTAATTAGATAAAGTCGGACTAAGCTGTTGAAGAAACTCAATATTCAAATCTAGCTTTTCTCCTAACCATAAAGAATGAACTGCGTGGTCTGCCACAGCATCCCCTGTCTCAGGATGAACGAGAATATCCAATCCCTCACGATTGAGCATTAACCAAGGAACGACTTTCTCAAACTGATTCGGTAAGAAAGCAACTTGATACATCGCTTTTGGATGGGGTCCGATAGGCTTGTCAAACCAGCGTCCGAGTCGCACGTCAAACCTAGCGTCTAATCCTTCGCGTACACGCGCAGCGACATCCCGACTCGCAGGATCGAAGTAAACATGAGCATGAAAACCAGCGATCTCGATAGTATCTTCTTTCATAGATCCACTTTTCGCTCTCAACTCTAATTTTGGGTAGCGGGCTTTTTATTTCTTACTAAAAAAGCAATGTCTATGACGGGCTACGCCTACACTCAATTTTAACCCAATACAGTGTAGTTAGCGAGCGGTTGTGGAGATTGAATTTACAGAGATGATCAATTGAGATAACTAGCTTTTGTGGGGTAGGCAGCATACTGAGCATTATCGTTAGCGCAGTCTCTCGCAGAGAAGTAGCGATCGCGCCGAAGTCTTGCCCACCCTAATTATGCAAGTTAAATGTGGAATAGCTTAGTAGTTAGTTAACGCTGAAAGTGCTTGTAGTTTCTTTGACAACTTCATCTATTTTAGGAGTAACTGAAAGATGCACAACATGGACTGAACAAGGAGCATGGTGAAGAACGTAGTTACTCACACTACCGAGAAATAGTTCCATCAGCCGAGAATGACCCCGACGCCCCATAACAATTAGGTCAGCGCCACAACTATGGGCTAAATCACAAATAACGCGACCAGGATTACCAACATTTTGTGTAAATTCCGTAGTCACACCTGCTGCGTTTGCTTGGGCACAGAAAGATTGCAACATCTGGATTCCTAGATTTTTAAAGGTATCCCACTGTTTTTGGTATAACTCAAAGCTTTGACTGCTCAATCCTGGATAGTAGTCCATATTAGACAGCATAGGTACATAAGGACTACCCTCTTCTTCGGAAGATAGGACATGAAGTAACATTAAGCTAGCTTGTGTTAACTTTGCTAAATCTAATGCTTCCTCAAAAACCTGTTGCCCTATTTCTGAGCGATCTAATGCAACTAGAATCTTTTTAAACATCATAATAGACCTCCGATTTTATTGGTAATTGGTCTTTACGGTTTCGGGTTTCCAGATGCTGGATTGTCAAAAATGACTAATCCCTCAACTTATGTTTACGATTTTTGAATTTTAAATCTCTTAAAGATTTTCGCCTTATATTTATATTTATAGCAAAACAATTTGAGGAACTTGTGAGGAAAGCCAGCATTTATCTTTGAGCATGAGGGAGGATCTCGTTTTGGAATAAATACTTTGGGCCCTGAGCCTAAATCCCTTTCTCAAAGTCCCTATGCATTAGTCACATCTTTCTTAAGATTGCTGGAAATAAGTCAGAAACAGGATTGTAGAAGAAGGCGATATGTGGATATTTGACAAAAGCAGAAGAATGTAAATGACGAAAATTTTCTAGGCGATCGCTAACTACAAACTGGAAAATTTGAGTGGATAACTATTAATGCTTTTGTTCTTGTTTTAAGTAAGTTATATTTTTGTTTAGAAAGATTGGGTTAATGGATAGCCTAAAAAGAGAGAAGTCAATATATTGCATACCAACGCAAAGGCTAAAGCATTAAACAATCCGGTTGACAATTGTCCACACTTCTCCATCAGAGCGGACATAGGGAACGGAGATTGTCTTGAAGCCAGTAATGAAGGGCTTGTAATAAATCTGCCAATACATTGGACTCAGTTGATTGGCACAAGCCTTAAGAAAACGTACTTCTGCGGCCAGTTCACTTGCAAGTTGATTGATGCGTTCAGCATGAACCTGAGCCACTTCTTTCGCTTCCTCTAGCTGCTGCTGTTGGATAAGTTGTTTGGATTCACCTTGCGATCGCACTAACTTACCTTGTTTTTGTTTTATCTTGCCTTCTAAAGCGGCGATCGCTGCATCTATGCCTTGGAGTTCAACTGATAATTGGGCATTTTCTCTAGCTTGACGGCGGTAAGCTTCCACCATCGCCTGGGGTGAATCATTCTCGCCAGAGATGACATTATTTTTTATCGTGAGTGCAGCGCGTTCTTCTAAAAGAATCTGAATTTGAGAGTTAAGCGCCGCTATTTCAGCCTGAGTTTGCTCCATAAATCGAGTTTTAAGTGCTGAGTAAAATATTAAAAGCTTTTTGCGCCTTGGGTATCTAGAGAAAGCGATCGCACCTCGGCTGTAATTCCTTCTTCTTGCCAAGCAGCTAACATCGCCGCCTCCACAGCCTTTGAGTGTAACTTATCCGCCAAAGCTAACAGTGTCGGCCCCGCACCACTAATCACCATACCATAAGCACCAGCACTAACAGCTGCGATGTTGAGAGCATCATAACCAGGAATCAAAGCTTTACGATAGGGCTGATGCAATCTATCTTGCAAACCTGTCTTTAACCATTGTCCGTTACCAGTTTCCAAGCCGCGCAACAATAAGCCCAAATGGGCGGTATTGAAAATCGCATCAGCACGACTTACTTCTGTTGGCAGAACGCCTCGCGCCTTTGAAGTGGAAAGTTCAAAATCAGGAATAGCCACAACTGGCACAACATCTTTATGCCAGGGAACATCACAAATTTCCCAACCTGCACCACTGGTAGCAGCGAGACGACATCCTCCCAACAAAGCTGGAACTACATTATCAGGATGTCCTTCCATTGCGATCGCTAACTCCATCACCTGTGATTGACTCATAGGCGTACCTTCAAGTTGATTAGCCGCAACCAACCCACCAACAATTGCTGTCGCCGAACTACCTAAACCCCGCGCCAACGGGACACCTAACTTAATCTCTATTTTCACAGTCGGCGGTGTTTGCTCTATATGTTGATAGAACTTGACAAACGCTTGGTAAAGGAGATTGCTCTCATCAGGTTGGACTCGTTCAGCTTCTGTACCAGTGACATGAATACTTAGCCCACCCTCTTCTAGGCGAGTGAACTTGAACTCGTTGTACAGCTTTAAAGCTGCACCGATGCAATCAAAACCTGGCCCCAAATTCGCAGTTGTGGCGGGAACGGTAACAGTGATGGTAGAAACAACAGACATTGGCAAAACTCACTAATCATCAACTAGCATCCCATGTAAAGGGTTGATTTGCTAATGAATTATATTAATTGTCTGTAAGTATTCCAAAACCCGGAATTCATTTATCTGTGATATATTCTGCGGGAATTGTGGTTTAATAATAAGCAATCAAGCTGACATGATATGAGCTATAGATCAAGCAATAATTCAAATTAGTTTTTTCTTCAATCTAGCTTGCGACTTACTCTGAATCTGCATCCAGTTTTTCCAATAGTCTTTTTCCATGAATCACCGCTGCAATAGTTAAAGTATCACCCTGAATTCGATAGATGACTCGATAGCTGTATACAAACTTTTCCCTAATATTATCATCGTCAAACTCTGGTACTATTCGACCTGAGAAAGGAAAGTTACTCAAGTGACGAGTTACATCGATTATTCTTTGAACCACTGCCGCAGCATAAGCAGTCGAGTCACGAGATATATATGTGGCGATCGCTTCTACATCCTCTAGTGCTTTAGAAGACCAAACTACTTGATAAGCCATTTGCTCAAACGTTTTTCAACTTCCTCTTGTGTAATTACTCCTTCTATATCGGCTGCTTCTAATCCACGACTAACTTTCTCAATTACGTATAGATGGTATTGGATATCTTCGATTGAGCAATCGTCTGGCAATTGATTTAGCAGAGATTGAACTTTTTCTTTTGTGGTATTCATAGCTTGATTTTTAGTTTATTAATAAAGCAACTGAACGCTATGGTTGGGTGTAGAGTCCGCCATCATTAATATAACTCTAATATGACATTGATAGCCTACCCATAGTGAGCAGCTATCAATGCTCTATTATTCCTCAGAAAGATACCTAGAAGTTCTCGAAGTTAGCGATCGCTCTTTCCACAGAAGAAAAGCTTACTTCAAAGTTCCTAAAACGGGCGCTACCTCAACCTCTGAAACTTGCGGAACCAAGAGTCCCTTTGCATAAATCTGAGGATTGCTTTGCGAGATTATGGCATAAGACTGGCGAAGATTAGCATTGACTGCAACGGTCTTCACATCGTACATCTGCATCGCCATCTTAGGATAGAAACCAATGCCAATAATCATCAGCAGAAAACAGGCAGCGATAAACACCTCACGCGGTCTAGCATCGTCGTAGACTGCATCTTCTGGCACGAAGCAGTCTGTACCAAAACAAACTGTTCCGTCATCTTCTTGATTTTCCAAACCTGCATTATTAATGTCGCATAGCAGTGCTGCATCTTTACCATAAAACACTTCTCGCAGCATGGAAAGTAGATAAATCGGTGTGAGGATAACTCCAACTGCGGCGAGAAAAACCGTTACGGTGCAAAAAGTCGAACTGTAAACGTCACTGCTGGTCATCCCAACAAATACCGAAAGTTCGCCAGCAAAGCCGCTCATACCGGGAAGTGCTAGGGATGCCATTGCTCCGATTGTAAACAGGGCAAAGACTTTGGGCATGGCTTGACCAATACCGCCCATATCTTTCATTACCATTGTGTGGGTGCGATCGTAAGTAACACCTGCTAAGAAGAACAGCACTGATGCAATTAAACCATGCGAAATCATCTGCAACATCGCGCCGTTGATTCCCAAATCAGTGAATGAGGCAATCCCCAGCAGTACAAACCCCATGTGAGAAATCGACGAATAAGCTAAACGCCGCTTCATATTGGTCTGAGCAAAAGAGTTCAATGCACCATAGATAATGTTGACAACACCCAGAATGGCTAGAACTGGCGCAAAATAAATGTGTGCATCGGGAAGTAGTTCCAGATTCAGGCGAATCAGCCCATATCCGCCCATCTTCAGCAACACACCAGCCAGAATCATCGATACAGGAGAAGATGCTTCGCCGTGAGCATCAGGCAACCAAGTATGCATGGGGAAAACAGCAAGCTTGACACCAAATGCAATCAACAATCCTGCATAAAGTAGCAGTTGTAGACCAAGTGGAAATTCTTTACTAGCGAGGGCGGTTATATCAAATGTCATATTACCGCCGCCGTATAACCCCATTGCCAGGGCTGCCACCAAAATAAATATAGAAGCAGCTGCGGTATACAACAAAAATTTCGTAGCCGCATAACGCCGTCTTTGCCCACCCCAAATGCAGACTAGTAGGTAGACGGGGATTAGCTCTACTTCCCACATAATGAAAAATAGCAGCAAGTCTTTGGCAACGAACACCCCCACTTGTGCAGAATACAGCACCAGCATCAAAAAATAGAAGAGGCGAGGGCGGTGATCAACTTGCCAAGCCGAAAACATCGAGAGTGTAGTGACAAATCCTGCTAGCAGCACAAGTGGTACTGATAGTCCATCGACTGATACCGCCCAGTTCAGACCCAACTGAGGCATCCAGGCATAACTTTCTACAAGTTGAAAACTAGCACTGCTGGCATCGTAATGCTTCCAAAAGGCGTAGCACATCAAGGCGAAATCTGCGATACCTATACCCAATGCATACCATCGAACGCGCTTACCATCTTTATCTGGTAGCACAGGGATAAGCAGAGAAGCAATGAGTGGCAGCAAGACAATTGCGGTAAGCCAGGGAAATTGATCCGCTATCATGTATATGAGAAAAAATACTTATTTGGGATGATGTCATTGTACTAAACTTTGTAACAATTTCTTCATAAGTATTTATCCTAGTTAACCATAAATATTTGTCCCAGTTAACCGCTTTGGCTTAAAGACAATTGACTTGAAAATGGCGACTGGGGACTGGGGAAGAAAGATTTTTAGTTGTTCACGGTACTAATCCCGCCCGCAAAGCACGGACGGCAGCCTGTGTCCGGTCAGCAACACAGAGTTTATTGAGAATACCTCGAACATGAGTTTTAACAGTACCGACTGTTAAGTAGAGCCTTTTCGCAATTTCTGCATTGTCACACCCAGCAACAATCAGCTCTAAAACATCCATCTCTCTATGAGTTAAAGGATAGCTGACTATACTTTTCTCAACATCTGGGTCAATACCTTCAATCAAAACTCTTTTTCCAGATGCGCCTCTGCTGCCATCGGGGAAATCTTGACGTATTTGTTGTAGTACAAGGTCTGCGATCGCTGGATCAATCCATGAGCTACCTGCATAGGTCGTTTGCACAGCCTCTACTAGTTTCTCAGTTTCTATATCCTTCATGCAATAAGAATCTGCACCTGCTGCAAATGCTGCTAAAACTGCTTGTTCGCTATTTTGCATCGTTAAAATTAGCAGCTTTGTTGTGTAGTCCTCATTCTCTGCCTGATGTTGCCTAAATGTGCGTGTTAGCTCAATGCCATCCATGTCAGGCAAACCAATGTCAATAGTAGCAACATCCGGCTTAAGAGTTTTCAGAAGCTTGATGCCATCGGTTGCATTGGCTGCTTCACCAACAATATTGAACTCTGGCTGGGTTTGTAAGGCAGACCTTAAGCCGATTCTTGTCAGGTTGTGATCTTCAATCACAAGGATCTTGATTTCACTCATAGTTACTTAACTTTACTGTTATTTATCTCAAGTACAGATTAAAATAATCTCGTTCTTCTATTCGGGATCTTATACAAAAAGCAATGCGTTTGGTATTATTCCCTGAACTTCATCTACCATTAGACATAGATAACCTTATCTCGTAAGCCTTTCTAAGGCAAGAGTTTCGATATGACAATATAATTTAATCAAAAAATATTTCTATAGATTAACCTAATGCTCGATGTTTTATGCTAGAAAATTTTTCATTAAAAATCTGGTAGCAAGCAGAAGTAGGTAACTATTAAGTAGTTACCCTGCCTTTGAGTTGGATTATGCACATAAAAGGAACTAAAGTAACTCACCATAGCACCCAGGCACTGATATTAATTGGATAATTCAGGCGGCTAATATACTTATAAACAAATATGTCGTTTAAAATAGATAGCACATAACATCAGTCTAATTACGTAGAAAATAGGTATTTAACTCAGGAAACACTAAAAGAAAATGTTAATCGTTAATAATCTCAGCGCTGGTGAAGTAAGCTATTACTAGATTTGCTAGGGATAGCCAAGCACTTCTTTTTTATTTAGCCATGTCTTTACCTAAAACTGTCAAAAAAGATAAAATTCTCGTTGTCGATGATGTTTTTGACAATCTACTGGTGTTAGAAGCAGTCCTAGAAGATGAGGACTATGAAATTAGCTTGGTAGAAGATAGTAAGATTGCTCTGGCTATGGTTGAGGAGTCACCGCCAGACATAATTCTTTTAGATGTGATGATGCCGGAGCTAGATGGCTATGAATTTACTCGGCGCATCCGACAGAATCAGGCGTTGCCATTTATCCCGATTCTGCTGCTCACGGCTCACTATGAGTCTAGCGTTGTTGAAGGACTCGATGCTGGTGCAGATGACTTCATTCGCAAACCATTCGATCCTGATGAACTACATGCAAGGGTGCGATCGCTTTTGCGCCTCAAGCATAGTATCGACGAACGAGATCAGATGGCGAACCTCCGGGCAGATTTCGTTTCGCGTTTTACTCACGATTTACGCATACCACTAGTAGCCTCCAACCGCGTATTAAAATTATTGCTAGAAGGCAGGTTTTGCGATGTTTCGCCACAATTGCAAGAGATAATTGATACCATGATTGGCAGCAATCAAGACCTGCTGGAAATGGTAAATACCTTGCTAGAAGTTTATCGTCATGAAGCGGGCTGTAAAACCTTAAAAATTTCTCCCTGCAATATTCAGGAATTAGTTGGTGAAGTTTCCCAAGAATTAACTCCTTTAGCTGAAGAAAAAGGATTAACTGTAAATATCGATCTAAGTGAAACGGCAAGCACCGTCATGGGCGATCGCTTAGAACTGCGGCGAGTTTTGACAAATATTATCGGCAATGCTATCAAGTTTACAGACAAAGGTTCTGTAGATATTCATTGCTATCATACTGCGGTAGCTGTAAATATTGATATCCAAGATACAGGGCCAGGAATTTCTAAACCAGATCAGGCAATATTATTCGAGCGATTTCGTCAAGGAAAACACCAACGTTCTGGTAGTGGCTTGGGGCTATATCTTTCTCGCTGTATTATCGAAGCACATCAAGGCACAATCGATGTGACATCTGAACCAGGCAAGGGTAGCACATTCACTATCCGTCTACCTTTAGCTGACGAAAACTAAAAGTAGGCAGACAAAAAATTATTATCGATCAATTTCTGGAACAATATCAGGACGTTTTTTATCTTCCCAACCTACAGGACGTTTGGAATTGTACCAGGCAATTGATCCTATAGTTACAGCAGCGATAAAGCCTAATCCTAATAACGCTGTCAGCACAATAGAATAAGTAGAATTACCTTGTGATGTTGGGATGTCTGTTAAAAGATAGGTAAATAGAATATTAATCATGAATTAGCACCTTTGAAAAAAGCAGTAATAGATTGATAAATTTTTTGCGATCGCTATTGTCAAAATCCCTGAAAATTTTAGTTAAAAAACAGACTTAATAAAGGGAGAAGGTTCAGTAAATAATTATTTAACTTAAACCTTCTTCCTAAATAAAATTCCACCTTGTACAGTATGACCAAAATCTAGTTACTTGAGCAACTTGTTACAGCGAGGAAAACTTCTGCCATAGTGTACTATTCTAAAGTCTTTTTAACTTCATCTTTGATATTTTCAGCAGTGTGACGAACTTGAGATTCAGCTTGTTTAGCTTTACCTTCAGCTTTATCTTTAGGATCGCCAGTTACTTCGCCGACTGCCTCTTGTACTTTACCTTCAACGTTTTTAGCAAAAGCTTTTGCTCTATCTTCGATACTCATATTATTTGTTCCTAAAATATGTTACGTAGTCATTAGTTATTGCTTGCTTGAAAAGCGCTGCAATATCTATAGATTAGTTTTAAATAACTTTTAATGCTTCTATCTGACGATGTTCTTATGACAAATATTTGTGTCCATTGTACATAACTATTTAAAGGTTAAATTCATCTTGAGAATTCAACTAATATCCAAAAGAGAGAAAGGTAGCATTATATTGTTCAGTCTTAAGACAAGATAATTTATAACTTCAGGTATATAGTGATACTGACAAACCGCAACTTGGCTTATAACAACTGGATATAGTAAATATGTCAACAGTGTGCGGAGGCTTTCAGCTTGGTGGTAGATAGTGCAATATTAGTGAGGCTGTGTATTCAATTCCGGGTAAATGAGATGAGATGCTTTAAAATACTTTCGTCTTTAATCACTAAATGAGGTTAGTTAAATGTCTGAACTTACGGATGAACTTCAATATATTTTGAATTGGTTAAAATCTACCAATCATGATTTTTTTGATTGTTACAATCCAGGTTTAACTCGCCAGCAGATTGACGAAATTACAAAGGATTTACCATTCCGGTTATCCGAAGAAGTATACGAACTTTATCAATGGCGCAATGGAACCGCCGATCTTGGTTATAACAATGGGTATCTACCACTCTATTTTTTATTTCCTGAGCAATTAAGAGCCGATATCATTTGTTCTTTTTGTTCCTTGCAAGATTCAGTTTATATTTACAAAGGTATAGGGGAAGCAACTAACTACGATGATGCATATTGGAAGCAAGAATGGTTTCCTATTGCTGCGTATGAGACTAAAAGAATGCTTTATGTAGTTGGCGATCTCGATCCATCTCCGGTTTATCTTTGGGATGTTGGTTGTCTTGAGGATTCAGTAAGAATATATAAAAATCTTATCAGTATGATATCTGTAATTGCAGAGTGTTGTGAGTTTGGTTTATATCAACTCATACCAGATGAAGATGGAGAGGAAGATGACATGATAATCCGAATAGATGAAGAAAAGCTAGAACTTGAAAAAGAGATATATCGAAAATATAACTCATAATTTAAAAAAAAATATGAAGTCCTGCAAATGTTGGTTTCGTTCCTCAAACGCCACTTGCTACCTGAAGGGAACGCTAAAAGCGTAGCTTGCTTCCTCGTAGAGGTACAAGTCGGGAAACGCAAGGGCGCAGTGGCTGCCCAACCTTTTAAGGTTTTTGGGGCTAACCCAAGCTTATTGGGTTATATATTAGTCACATCTTTCTTAATAGTCACTTATTAACTTGCAATCCGCTGTATATTGCTTCTATAACTCATAACTACTTAAGCAAGTATTAGAAATAACTGACACTAAAAATAGTTGAAATCTCTGTAAATACTTTAGGAGCAGTAGCTTGCAGAATAAGGATTTTGTCACAAAAATTAGCAGAAATCAACATAATTGTTCAGATTTTAACTGAAGAATAGTTTAGCTAGTGCAAGAAGGCATAGAGAAGTCTCAGCAGCGACTTTGAATTACCTAATAAAAGTTGTGACTAATTTCTGCTAAAAGACAGCAGGAAAAATTATCCACGTTTATTTCTAGCTTATTAATTGTAGGATTTATGAAGATATTTATGCAATCAAATTTTAGTACTCAAGCAACTCCCAACTCCCAATAT
>NZ_JADEXF010000021.1 GCF_015207245.1 Nostoc cf. edaphicum LEGE 07299 | reverse complement strand
ATTACATATTACAAGCTGAATTTACTCAGACCGGAAAAATCCTTGAGGCTGAGATTCTACTAATTCCACACCAAAGACTTCTGCAAAAGATTGTGCTATGTAAAAACGCACTTCTTGGCAGGTGATACCTGGAATCCATTCGGCTAAACTGCCTACAGGTTTGTCAGAAATACCGCAAGGTACAATGCGCTCAAACCCTGTCATGTCTGGACAAACATTTAATGCAAAGCCGTGCATAGTAATCCAACGGCTGACTTTAATACCAATAGCTGCAACTTTTCGCCCTTGCAACCAAACGCCAGTAAAAGCCGGAATTCTTTCTCCTTGCAATCCATAAACTGCCAATACACGAATTATTACTTCTTCGAGTTGCCGTAAGTACCAATGAAGGTCTTTACGATAACGTTGCAGATTTAAAATTGGATAGCCCACCAGTTGACCGGGACAATGGTAAGTAACCTCGCCACCTCGTTCAACTCGATGCACATCATACTGATCTTTGTCAATATCAAATTTGAGAAAGTCTGAGTTGCTTCCTTGTCCCAAAGTGTAGACAGGAGGATGTTCTAGCAAAATTAACACATCATCTAGATTTGGGTCATGAATGCGCTCAGTGACGAGCGATCGCTGCCATCCATGAGCTTCCAAGTAAAGCATTAATCCTTGATTATACAGCAAACAAATATTTTTTTGTGGTTTTATACTATGGATCATGCCAAAATTCAACCGTATAAAGAACTAAATATATTTCAAGTTACAGGATTAGAATCAACAATTGTCAAGCTTTGCAAAGGATTTTAAAGGAAAGTCAAGGGAAGGTGCATTAGAAAATACAAAGTGCTAGCTTGAATATATAACCTCAATAGGTTTTAGGAGGAATTCTCTGCAATAAGCATTATGCCAAGACAATAAGGAAGAATGTACTGGCTGATGACTTTAATACCATTGTTTGCATTTCAAACAGAATCAAACTTCCACAAAGCCTTGTATTCTTGAACAACAGCAAGCAAACCTCAATCGAACACAGAAGGAGCAACTATCAACAGTTCTGTAAGCATTCCTTTAAAAGAAAAGGTAGTCATAGGAGCTACAATTAGATTTCCTCAACTCTTGAGTGCTAATTGGATATACAATTAGACATCAGCGCAGAGATGAGGAGGTAAATCAAGGGTATACTTGACAATTCCTCAGATGCAGCAAGTTGAGAGACAGCTTAACAGCAGTAGATACAATATAGTTCACAATTTGTTTTGGCGGGAGTAATAAACCTTACCGCAATTTCTTTTCATACAAAGCAAATTCACACATCTAAAATATTCAGCGGGAGAGTATTACATGAAGCTTGTCATCCACGGCAAAAATATTGAAATCACCGATGCGATTCGTGAGTATGTACATCAAAAAATTGAAAAAGCAGTTAGTCACTTTCAAAGCATTACAAATGAAGTGGATGTGCATCTTAGCGTCGCCCGGAATCCCCGAATTAATCCAAGACAAGCGGCTGAAGTAACTATTTATGCTAATGGTAGCGTTATTCGTGCCGAGGAAAGCAGCGAAAGCCTATATGCCAGCATTGACTTAGTTGCAGATAAAATTGCGCGTCAACTGCGGAAATATAAAGAACGGCGTCAAGACCACAAAACTCATGCTCAACCAACAGAAGTAGTTATTCCAGAGTCGATAGTAACAGATTTAATTGGCGATCGCACCGCCGAATTGCCCAACGAAGTCGTCCGCACCAAATATTTTTCTATGCCGCCGATGACTGTTGCAGAAGCCCTAGAACAACTGCAACTCGTGGGACACGACTTTTATATGTTCCACAATTCTGAAACTGGAGAGATTAATGTAATTTACGAACGTAACCACGGCGGTTATGGTGTCATTCATCCCCGCAATGCTAACGGACAGACTAACGGCAAAAATGGTAAGGCAAGCCACACTAATATAGTCATGCCGGAAAAGTCGCATTCGAGTAAATAGGGACTGGGGAATAGGGGGATGAGCCAGACGAGGGGAGCAGGAGAGAAGTTGCAATAAGTCTTTCTCCTCTGCACCTCTGCCTCTTCCAATCCCCATTCCCATATTGTCGCCCAGTCATTGCAGCAAATTCATCCATGACTTTCTGGCTGATATCTGCACAAGCTAGATAAGCTAAAACACATCTAAATTACATAATCACCCATCAATGTCGTCCTTTGTCCTTAGTCATTAGTCATTTGTATTTACAAAGGACAAGGGACAAATGACTAATGACAGTCTCCACCAGATAATGTGCAACTTGAATGCACACCAGCTTAATAGGGATTGACAGTTTATCTCTCTTGGAAGTAGACATCAGAGTTTTGTGTTGTACCGGGCAAAACAGAGAGGGCTTGCGCGGCTAGCGATCGCGCGGCAATATGAAAATACACAGTTGATTTTATCTGCCTGATGCATTGCAAGTTGATTGGTAACTTCAGTAATATTCAGGCGAGAAATTAAGACACTTCTAGAAAAGCTAATTCAAACTCGTTACCTTGATGCACTTCACAATTAGCTTGGTGACACTCTGGACATTCATTCAGTTTGCTAGTTGGGTGAAATTCAATGTTGCAATTCGAGCAATAACAAACAGCAGGAACATTCTCGACTTGTAGTTTGGCATCTTCCGCTATTGTTCCTTTTTTGGCAACATCAAAAGCAGACTCCAAAGAATCTGGTACTACATCAGATGCCTCACCTACTCGCATTTGTACTAAACGAATGTGTTGAGCGCCTTCGTCTTTAGCTCGTTTGACAGCAGCATCAAGAATATTTTGCATCATGCCAACTTCATGCATAATTCTTTCCTCGCAGTTTTGATTAAGTGGTTTATTTTATCAATTGCTATCTCTATTCCTTGTTCAGCAAGAGGTTATAGATTTTCAACGCAATCTCATTACCGTAACTAATTGTGATGCCTACGACGGGCGTTCGCGTAGCCTCTCGGAGAGAAGCCATCGCCTCCGGTAGAATATAACCCATCGCATTACAATTCATACTTTTTAGTTATCCAACCCTATTTTTAAGTTAGATACAAAATTTGAGGAACTTGTGAGGAAATATTTGAATTAAACAGTTTTTTCATTTTTCAAAATTGAGTATTAAAAATAGGTTAAACTGCATATATAAGCTGACAGAATATTAGTAACACTCCGCAACAAATCTTAATGTATAGTTTAAGAACAAGTAGGTTTTGTTGGCATATATTGGATGACATGAAGGAGGTAAAAATCATGCAAAAAGAATACATGGAGATTTTAGAATCATTAATTAATAAACTGACATTATCCGCAATATTAGAAATGTTAGAACGAATATGTCACAAAAAAGCGGAAAATCTGAGAACTCATTGGCAAGATGAGACTTCAGCAAAGCTTTGGGATAAAGCCGCTAGACAGATAGAACAGATAAATGTTGATGTCTGATTGAAGAAGTCAGAATCAATGGGTAAATAATTCAGAGTCGCTACGTAATTGTTGCACCCATCAAAAGCCTGAAAACTTAGTCAATTATCAACTATGGTTGAAGTTAAATAAATCTGCTAAAATCCGCGATCGCTGTAAAATCTAACAGAACTTCGCTAAGTGTCTCCAAATGAACTTGTAGGTTCATAGTATCTATGAAACTATTAATTGATGTCTGTTTCTCAATGAGTTTACGATATATTTGGTGCTGAACAATGTTCTTTATGTTGATGCCAATAACTCTGGTTACGGTATTAGAACTTAATCGCGGGTTTATAAGTTATCTCAATGCTCAACCCGTCGTTGGGGTAGTCGATCGCTACAAATGTATTAAGAACCAGAAAGTGCCACCGCTTACCATTGCCCAGGCAGACAAAGGTAAAACCTTTACAGTTGACAGTGGCAGTGTCATTGTCCTCAATCTAGCAGAAAATCCAAGCACGGGATACATCTGGGAGATAGAAAAAACCGATCCAGATGTGATTGAATTTCAGAATTCAACCTTTTATAGCAGCCCAACATATGGACGCACAGGTGTTGGTGGAAAACGAATATTTACCTTCAAAGCTAAAGCTACAGGGGTAGTTAGATTAAAACTCAAGGAATGGCAATCTTGGCAAGGCGATCGCTCGACCGACCAGCGATTTGATGTTACCCTCCAAATAAAATAGTAGTAGTCTATTAAGACTAAAGTTTATACCCTCATTGCATGACTCTGCTATCAATTGGTAGTGAAAAATCACGAGACCATTCATGCCAAGAGCCAAAATAATTTCTAGCAGAAATTCCTGCCTCTTCAAGGGCTATTAATGTATTCGCAGCCCTTGAACCTTTAAAGCAGTAAATGTACACAATTGACTCAGAAGTAATACCTACTGACTGACAAATTTCTCGGATTTCATCTGGCGATCGGAACGTGGAAATTTCCGATTCAGAATTCATTAGATGATGCCATTCTAACCATACAGCGTTAGGGATTCTACCTTTGCGAGGACAAAAATCAGGATGGTAAGGAGAAGAACTCAACCCAAGCCATTCGTTGCGATCGCGCACATCTAATTTAATGATTGCTGGATTGTCAATTGCTTGCAACATCTCACTGGTAGTAACCATTATGTCAGCATTGGGATGCAATCTAAATATGCTGCTTTCACGTAATGGTACTTCATCGGTAGTAGGTAATCCTTCTGTCAGCCATGCTGTATATCCTCCGTGTAAAATAGATACCTGAGCGCAACCCAAATATTTCAGTAAGAAAGCTGCTCGACAAGATTGACCATAACCTTTATTTAAAGCATCTTCATAAACAATTAACTGTTCTGCACCAGATATTCCTACCCTGCTCATGATTTCTGCAAAATACTCTTGCAATTCCTTTAATCCTGCTGGGGAGGAATTCTCTAAAAGATAGGTGAAAAAATCTCTAATATTTATGGATTGAGAAATATGAGAAATAGTATAATCTTCTTGACTTCGCGTATCGATAATGACAGTCTGTGATGATTTTTCTGCTAACAGTGACGTGAGTTTTTGGGGAGAAATGAGGAGTTTTGTATTCACGCTTTCATGCTTCTGTTATTGTACCATTAGGCATTATCGCCCTTGGTAGATTTGCATTTTGAAATGCAAATTACAGAAGAATGAATGTTGAATGTTACAAAAGAACTTTTGTGCCTATTGCCTGCCTAAAATAATCACTCTCGCCAAACCTCATTTAGAATATTTCCATCTATTCCAAAAGCCGATTGATTTTGATGCGTAAATTTATGCGTTTGCTGAGGAGCATACCTGCAAACATGAGGGCGTTCTGCAACCATAAACAGGCTGTATCACCTAGAAGTACAGCAGAAAAAGTAATAAAAATTACATAATCACTGCGTCTGATTTCGTGTAATTTTACGAAGCTTTCAAATCACATTACTTTGACAGGTCATCGGTTACTCTGTGGAAAAACATAATGTTCCACAAATATGACACCCCGTTCAAACCTGCATGGTCGTGTATTAGAGTACCTGATAACGGAAGTAATAATTAGAACTTACCCAGAGGTCAGCCTGACAATTAGAGCTAACAATGCTCAACTTAGAGATGTCAGCAAGTTAACAGAGTTAAATTTATTACTCTTAAATGAATTGAGACTAGCGGCTAATGCGCTGCTGCTACTGTGGTTGAATCCTCAATTTCATTTGTCCAAGCAACCATCAATCACGATAGATCGACTACCAGATCAGAATAAGTATGTTTAAAAGTCCATTACGTTATCCCGGCGGAAAGCAGAAGGCAATTCCTCAGATTGCTCACTATCTACCTCCTACATTTAAGGAATTTCGTGAACCTTTTGTTGGCGGTGGTTCTGTATTTTTTCATGTTTTACAGAAGTACCCCAGTATGCCTTGCTGGGTCAATGATCTAAACCTTGAACTCTACTACTTCTGGCATCAAGTCAAAACCAATCTACCAAAGCTAGTTGAGTCAGTCTGGAAAGTAAAAAATCAGACAACAGATGGACGTGCCTTATTTAAATCTCTCGCCGTCGCAGATACGAGTACCATGAGTCCACTAGAGCGGGGTGTACGGTTCTTTGTTCTTAACCGGATCAGCTTTTCAGGAACCATTGAGAGTGGCGGTTATAGTAGTGCTTCCTTCAAAGGTCGGTTTACAGACTCTTCGATTGAGCGACTAGCGGCTTTGAATGGTTGCTTTGTTAATACCCGTGTGAGTAACTTCGACTACAGCACCCTACTTACCGAACCGGGAGAAGATGTATTTATCTTTCTAGATCCACCTTATCTCAGCAAGACTAAATCTAAGCTTTATGGTAAGAAAGGTGATTTGCATACCTGTTTTGACCATTCTCGCTTTGCCAAACTGATGTCGGAGTGTTCACACAAATGGTTGATCACTTACGATAACTGTGAACAAGTGCGGCATCACTTTTCTTTTGCCTACATTTATGAATGGGAGTTGCAATACGGGATGAACAACTACAAACAGCAGAAGGCAGACAAAGGCAAGGAACTGTTTATTACCAACTATCCTGTTGAATCATACAATTTGCATCCAATCATGGAGGTTGTGTGAGAAGTTTAGTTCCCGCAATCTGTGGGGGGGAAATTGACGCAAGCGGATTCCTCCACGCGCAAGTTCTGGTTAAGCAGCAATTAAGCCAAATAAATACATTGCGTTTTTCGCGTAAGGGGTAAAGGTTTGAATGAATTCACCTTTTTCCCTTTTCCTAAACCGTATTGGAAGCCACTATCTCAGCTTGAATCTTTTCGATATTTTCTTCAGTATACACAGACGGCATAACGAGTAACAAATAAGCATTAGGGACGATGCAGCGTTGGATCAACTTTAAAACACGAGGAACATCAAGATTTTTAACACTCCTAAGTTGAAGTGTCACTAGCAAGAATATTATTACAAGTAGGTATTCCATTAGTAGAAACTACCCTGGAAAAATACTGTGAGGTTGGAGTAATGGATGAGCAGCATCGGTACTTGCAAATTGCCCTTGTTGTTGTTGGAATTGCTTTTCTCCTGGTCTATCCTTTGATGAAGATATGGCCATCGGGTTGGTCATGGCAACCAGGTCAATACGAATATGAACAGATGATCGTTGGTGTTTATGCGACGCTCGGTGTCTTTTTACTATGGGCTTCTCGAAAACCAGAAGCGCATCTCAGTTTAATCTGGTTCACCGTCTGGTCGAGTTTTGTTCATGGGCTGATCATGGCGGTACACGCAGTGATTGACCCTGTGGAACGTGGACACCTCTTCGGCGATGTTCCAGCATTGATTTTGGTAGCAATTGTCCTTGGTTTCTTTGCATCACGCGAAGTAGCGCCAGTGCATGAGTGAGCGCGGCATAATAAATCAAATGCAGTGGATAGAGGAAAATTCGTAAAGCTAGCATAACGCGGTTAAAATCAACCGCAGACTTCAAAGCGGCTTCTAAATCACATCTTCAACATCTAAAGTGATTTCTGACAAAAAATCTACCTAGGTTGACGAGTTTCGACACTTCGACTACGCTCAGTGCATCGCTTCGTTCAACTCTCGATTCTTTAGTTGGTTGAGCGAAGTCGAAACCAACGGCAGCGGTAGATTTACAGCTATTTTCAGGTAAATAGACCACGTGGTAAAGGCGCAAGGGCTTGCGTTCATAACACAGATGTGGTTCAAAGCAACACTGTGACATTTTTAGCATTACACTTTTGTTTCAATCTTCAATCCAGTCTTCACGACCTAACAGATCGATAATTTTATCTCTAAGTAAAAAGTCGTTTTCTTCTAGCTCAAGCTCAACACAAATCCAATCTCGACCAGGAATGTACTGACACAAAGCATAAATTGGCTGGTTACGTCTTACAAGTCCTTTGTGAATAAGTTGGCGCGCTTCTTCTTTAATAACTTCTAGGTCATATTTGACAGCAATATCCATAACTCTTCTCCCAGCTATTTAAGTTCTGCAAAACCAGAACAATTCATGCTTTGGCTTTACCTTAAACTTACCAAAAGAATTTGAGGAAATTGTGAAAAAGATAATAATGATACATAAGTTTATTCCTAGACAATCTTGACTTTAAAAGTATAATTTTTTACTTAAACTACTGCCTTTATTAGTCCTATGAAACTGAAGAGATAATCTTGCACTTCCTCACAAATTCCTCAAATTTTTTGCGTGTTTTTGTCTGTATCCTGTATAGACAAAGCTATAAGAGGGGAATCAATATAGAATCGAGAAAATACACTAAATTAACAATACCTTTGCCAAAATAAGTGCCTAGAAAAAGTTTGGCAAAAGTATTGTTTGCAGTAAAGCTTGCAGGTATGAAAAACTTAACTTCTAATTTGTCGCTGCGGTCAAACAATTCGTTGCTCTACATTTTTCGTGAAAGTCAATCAAAGCCAGTTCTGCAATGACTCAAACCTAGCAAATTCCGATTCTAGCTGCCATTGAATCCGCGCGCGATCGCTTTTGTTCAAAAAAGCACTGCACCCTTGAGAAACAGAGGTTTCACCAGGGGTATCGCTTGCACAAGCTGGAACCATTGTCTTAAACTCAGGCGACTTCCAGAGACTATTTCCCGAAGCGAAACTATATTCTAAGCCATTACGAGCCAGTCGCTTGAGGTCTTTATATCTCAGCCCATATCTCGTTGCTGCTAACAAATACTCATGACTCAAATCGATGCGGGAAATGCCTTCATCATCGGAAGCAAGAGTCATTGGTACTCCAGCCTTCCAATACTCCCTAAAAGGATGCTGATCTCCCTGGACATTCAAAATGACCTCATTACTGGTCAGGCAGATTTCGACCAACACGCCGCGTCGCCGCATTTGCTCCATCAACTCGAAAGGACGCTCCTCAAAAAAAATATCAACGCCATGTCCGATGCGAGATGCCTGTGCCACTTCTACAGCTTGCCGAATATGAAAACGTAAATCCTCGGTCGGAACCAACCCCAGGGTTAACTCTCCGGCATGGAGCGCGACCTTGACATTGGGATATTGGCGTTTAAAAAATTGCAGCATTTGCATTTGTAGGGTGTAGTCGCGCAGTGCAATCGGGTTGTCTTCTGGGGCGACAAGATTGATGCCAACTACCCGCGAATCCGATGAATCTAATGCAAAGGCATAAGCTAACTGAGCAAACACTTCAACGGGCGACTTTGTTCTTGTTGTTTGCTGCAAATAGCGCACCGTCACTGCACACCCAGGCTGTGCCGATGGAGTGCCGCAACCGAGTGTTTTTGAAACTTCGCGCTCCAACTGTGTAAATTGCTGGTTGCCGAGTGTCACTAGCTTAGTTAATCCTCGTTTGAGCAATTGACGGTGCATCTCTTGCAAATCTTTATTCCAACCAACTTCACGCCCTAGCTGTCGAACCTCACTGCCCTGAACGGTAAGCATTAACTCTAGATAGGTAATATGCTGCGAAGCTGCCCGATTTGCTACTGACGCGACCATATCATCCCGACGGCTCATAGAATCTGATATTGGCCCAAAACCACTAAAAGCCTCAAAAAATTGATCGTGTCCGGATTTTCCAGCAAATTGGAGGTTACGAGTAGACCAACGATTTATTAGGGAATCATAAACAGATGTTCGGTTTAACAATTCTGAGGCTGGAAAATAGCTACTGTCCTGACCGCAAGCCTTAGGTTCAACTAAAGCCCCCATCTTTGGATTCACACAATACCCATCGATGGCAGCCCACTCCAGATATTTTTCTGCGTACACAGCCCCGCTTAGATGACTGTGGATATCTCCTCCCTTCGGCATTCGCTGTACAAATGCTCGTAAAGCGGCTGGCTGCTTGCGATGAGCTTCAAACCAACTAGCAGTTTCAGCTTCACTCCGAGTCGAGGACTGCTGCGAATTAGATGGGACTTGGGCTACTACACTAAAGATAAAACAGCTAGAACTCGTTAATACTCCTAAAAACAAAGATAAGGGCGCTCGTCTATGCATATAGATTTATTTTTTTGTAAAACATGGCCAGTATGAATGTAGTTCTCATGCTGTTCAAAACCATCAACTATAAATTTTTAACTCACGACAATCCTGTAGGTCAACAGACTAATAAACACACTTCCAGTTTTCCTTCGACTCAATCCAAAGAGTCCAGTTTCAAATCAACCTTTATCAATACCTTTTGGGCGATGTCTACAACGAACTACGCCTATGCTTTCGCTATTTTATTGTCAAGTCAATCTCTATGATTAATAGGCGTGAGCTTTGGCATAATCTACACTGCTTACCAATCACGCACCACAGACTTACAACTTCAAAGCTAACCTACACTTGCCACTAACCTAAACTCCTTTGCAGTAAGGCTCACCATTAAAAATAGGGATATTTTACAAAAATATTTTTCAACGGTGATTTAAGTACAACATTTGGGAACAATCTATGGAACTCAGGTTTTTGTGTGTACTTAGGTGATTTCTAAGTATCTACAAAAAGAAGATAAACCTGCTTAAAATGCAGCCTGAGTTTCCCCAAAACAGAATAAATCACCTAACTTGTAATATCTATAAAAATGCTTAATTCTGAAATTCAAAAAAACCTTCGCCATAATTTTACTGTCAATGTTATTGAAAGTGGATTTTTTGGTTTTGGGAGTGGTTTTGCTTCATTTTTCACGATTCTTCCTTTATTTGTTAGTACTCTTACTGATTCTGCATTACTCATCGGTCTGATCCCAGCTATTCCACGCTTAGGCTGGCAACTACCTCAGCTATTAACAGCTAGTAAAGTAGCTCGTCTACAGTGTTACAAACCAACTGTAATGTTATTGACAATTCATCAGAAGCTTCCATTTTTGGGATTAGCATTGGTGGCTTTGTTACAACTAAAATTCAATCACCAAACTATCTTACTGTTGACATTTGCCATACTCATTTGGCAAGGACTAGGCGGTGGGTTTAGCGCTACTGCTTGGCAAAGTATGGTTGCTAAAATTGTTCCCTCCAAAAAGCTTGGTATTTTTTACGGTACTTTATCAGCATCTGGTAATCTGATGAGTGTTTGTGGTGCTGCGATCGCTGGTTTACTGCTTAAGGAAATTGCTCAACCATTTAACTTTGCTCTGTGTTTTTTGTGTGCCAGTTTTGCAATGGCTCTATCTTGGTTTTTTATGTCTAAAACACGAGAGCCAGTAAGCATCACACCATCAGCCTTTGAAAGTAGACGTGAATTTTGGGACAGTCTGATTGTGATTCTCCGCTCTGATGAGAATTTCCGTTGCTTTGTGATCGCACGTATGATCTCACAGTTAGCACTGATGCCACTTCCCTTCTATACACTCTATGCCGTACATCAATATGGGATGGGAGAAGCATCCATTGGGTTCATTACGACTCTATTGATGCTCACACAAACTATTGCTGGATTGGTTTTGGGTTGGTTAGGCGATCGCACCGGTTGCAAGTTGATTCTACAAATTGGTTGTGTAGCCTGTGCTTTCAGTTCGGTTTTAGCTTGTTTAGCATCAAATACCAACTGGTTTTACTTGGTATTTATAGCAGAGGGAATAGGTATGATAGCTCTGCAAAATATTGCTGCGGTAATGACCTTAGAGTTTGGAAACCAACACCAACGACCAGCCTATATTGGTCTTGGTAATACCCTTATTGCCCCTGCCAGCATCCTTGCTCCTCTACTAGGTGGATGGATAGTGGAGAATATTGACTATAAAACTACCTTCTTAGTAGCAGCTATCGGTGCATTAGTTACAGCACTGCTTTTGCAAGTGGGAGTAAGCAATCCACGCTATCTTGAACAGAATTTCAGTAACGATTCAGTTAATGTTTTGCCTGAGTAGTAAGCATTTGATATTAATTCGTAATCCGTAATCCGAATGCGCTAGCGTGCTGTAGGCTCATACACCTGTCACTAACACACCCCTACTGAAGAGTTGTTAATTAATCAAAAGCAGGAGGCAGAGGGAATATTTTTTATTAATAGTTATTTTTGCCAATCTACATTGTTTATCAACTAACCCAGCATTTTTATC
>NZ_JADEXF010000020.1 GCF_015207245.1 Nostoc cf. edaphicum LEGE 07299 | reverse complement strand
CACCAAACCATAGGGCATCACTAATTGTCTGGTTAATTGCCAGTTGTCTTGGCCCCAAGTCCATTTAGGAACAGGGTTAATATCAAAACGGCGTAGCTGTTCGTAGCCTGTTCGTTCAATCTGACCGTTACCCCAAACATTTGTCCCCAGTGCCACAACGCTCCCTAATATTTCCAAGCTAGCTTCTAGGTGCGAAAACAGCAGAGTCCTTCCAGAAGGTGGGTTTGTGGCGGCAAACAGCCAACCATGATAAGTGCGTGTACGGACATCAGAAACTGTACCACTGGCAAAACTTCCTAAGCCATTGGTAAGCAACCATTCTCTTGTATCTAAATCAGGCATTTGCTACTCAAAATCGTTATGAGTATGATATAGTCGTAACAGATCGTAATTAAACTGTGAGAGCGTGGATGGGTAAATTTTACTTGACCCAAATTCCAACGCTACTAAACCGATAAAGGAGAATTAGGTTAATGTCCCTTACTTACGGAACCGAAGGAAGCCTCCGCGTTGGTCAACAAGCTCCCGATTTCACAGCAACGGCTGTGGTAGACCAGGAATTTAAGACAATCAAACTTTCCGATTATCGCGGTAAGTATGTCGTTCTGTTTTTCTACCCATTAGACTTTACCTTTGTTTGTCCTACTGAAATCACAGCATTTAGCGATCGCTACGAAGAATTCAAGAAAATCAATACTGAAGTCCTTGGGGCTTCCGTTGACAGTGAGTTCTCTCACCTCGCTTGGATTCAAACAGATCGTAAGTCTGGTGGCGTCGGCGACCTGAATTATCCTCTAGTCTCTGACATCAAGAAAGAGATCAGCGCCGCTTACAACGTTCTTGACCCAGCAGCAGGCATTGCCTTGCGTGGTCTGTTCATCATCGATAAAGATGGTATTATACAGCACGCCACCATTAACAATCTAGCTTTTGGTCGTAGCGTTGATGAAACCCTGCGGACATTACAAGCAATTCAGTATGTTCAGTCTCACCCTGACGAAGTTTGCCCAGCTGGTTGGCAACCTGGTGACAAGACCATGAATCCTGACCCAGTGAAGTCTAAAGTCTACTTCTCTGCTGTCTAAATTTCGCTAGCTAAAAAACTCTAATCCAGCCTTTTGGAGTTGAAAGCAAAATCAATGAAAACCACAGATAAACAGAGATACACATTAAACAATGTCAACCTCCGTAAATATCTGTGGTTTTTTATAAAATAGTATTGAAATAATCAAGGCTAAAAATATGTTGACTTCAACTGACTTTAGTGGCTTATTAAATGAGCGGTTTTTCCGCAATTTTTTACCAGTTCCAGCTAGCAATCAACTCAGATTGGGAGTGGGAACACCAGACTTTCAGTTGCCAGATATTACCAACGGAACTTTAGTAAGGTTGTCTGATTATAAAGGCAAACAACCAGTGTTACTCGCCTTTACTCGCATTTTTACCGAAAAGCAATATTGCCCTTTTTGTTTTCCTCACATCAAAGCTTTGAATGAAAACTACGAGCAATTCAAAAATCGTGGTATAGAAGTTTTAATGGTTACTAGTACCGATGAAAGGCAGAGTCAAATAGTTGTCAAAGATTTAGGCTTAAAAATGCCACTATTGAGCGATCCTAGTTGTCGCGTATTTCGTACATATCAAGCAGGGAAAGCACTAGGAGCGCCTTTACCAGCACAGTTTGTATTAGATAAAGAAGGAAAACTGCGCTACTGGCATTTATTTTCTTTTTTGGATCACAATGCTAGTGTTGAGACATTGTTAGAACAATTCAATTGACTATAAATATTCAAAATAAATTGCACTTGGTGCTGAAAACTAGGGATTAGGAATTGGGAACTCTTAAGATTTGAATGGTAATTCAGATCCTAATCAAATCATCAAATCTTAATAGTTTCACATATTTGGGGAGTATTACCAATTACAAATTATCTTTGAGGATAATACTGAGGATTCATAACTGGAGATTGATAACCGTTTGTGGGTACTGTACTTGCCATACCGTTAGGTACAGGAGTGGCAACAGGAGGCTGATAAATGCTCATGGGCGCAGTGCCTGTTGTACCGTTAAGTAAAGCAGGATTCGCAACCTGGGGCTGATAACCATTTGCCGGTACAGTGTTTGTCGTGGTGTTGGGTGTGACAGGATTTTGGCTAAACTCTTGGTAGGCTGCACGAGAAATTGAGCTAATCAATTTTTCGGCGCGAGGATCGTTTGCTGGACGTTGTACCATTACAGAGGCTATGTAGCGCTTACCAGTTGGAACAACAATTAAACCTGTATCTGCCAACATTGTGCCGATATCACCCGTTTTATGGTATGCTCTTGCACCTGTCCCCAAACCTGATGGCAGCAGAGTGTCTCTTTGGGTGCGACGCAAGATATCAAGCATGAGATCGCGTGATGGCATACTGACTAAATTTCCTTGACTCACAATCGCCATCAAATTCGCTAGTTCTTTGGGGTTAGTGGTATTTGTCCCTTGCAAATCTGGGAGTTGATTACGAATTGTTGTGGCTGTCAATCCCCAACTACGGAAACGCTGGTTTAAAGCGTCCATTCCTCCCAGTCTGGCAATCAGCATATTTGTCGCCGTGTTGTCGCTGATTGTAATCATTTTAGTGACTACTTCCAAAGCGGCGTACTGAGTTCCCGGTGGTTTGTATTGCAGATTTCCCGAACCGCCAGCTACCATATCCTGTTGCATGGTCAGCATTTCATCTAGGCGAATCTTCCCCGCGTCCACATCCTGAAAAAAGGCAATTAAAATCGGCACTTTAATCGTGCTAGCCGCCGGAAAACTGGTAGAGGCATTGATATCTACATAATTACCAGTATCCAAATCTACTAAGAAAATTCCAGGTGTGAGATTTGGGTTAGTAGCCGCCAAATTTTGCACGGCATTTTTCAAAGAGGTAATTTCTTGAGATAGGTATAGACTCGAAGCTGCGGCTGGGGGAGTTTGGGTAGGTTGTGGCTGCGATCGCGCCACATTACTAACATTACTATTAGATTGCGACGCCGAATTTGTGCTGATACGATTGGCTGGGTCTAATACTGACAATACAGTGCCCACAATTGCACCCATTCCAACACCCACAATCAATAATCGCAAAACATACAATACGGTTTTGGCCATTGGCTTTAACTGGGTTTTTCGCGATGAGCGTCTGCCTGTTTTTGGCTTTTCCATCCGCACTGTTTTAACCATCACAGCACCTGGTCGGAAGGGAGGAATTTTTCCCTTGACACTAGGTATTGGTTTTACTGCCGTTGGCATAACTAACCCCGATTTTACCCTACGTGTAGCGCCAGAGATCGGGGGAGGACTAATTTGATTTTTTGGGCGTGTTAGTGCCCCTTCTTGTCCATTTGTAGTTTGCTGCTGACTGTTAGCTTTAACTCTCTTCTTTACCACTTTTTGAACTTTTTGTGGCTGCTGGCGGCGATTTAAGGGTTGACGCCGCGAGAAAGCTGTTAGTTCGCCACTTGATTCTGACACCGTTACTCCTTGTGACCGACTTGACTGTTTTCTTGCAGACTCTTGACCCCAAACTTAATCTTTAAGCAATATTAATACTCAAATTCCACTTTGCCACTAAGTAGCATTTTTGTGTTTAGTTTAAGCCATATTAATTATTTTGGGGAGATGATTGCGTATATATTAAACGAATAATTACAAGTTTTCACTATCTCTCTGGTTTTTCAGGGCCCATTCTACCTGCTGCAAAATTCCTCGCAGCATGGCCACCTCCCCAGTTTTCAAGTGAGCGCGATTATACAATTGGCGAAATTTTCCCATACGACTAGCTGCCGTATGGGGATATACATAACCAATTTTCAGTAATACTGATTCTAATTGCTGGTAGTATCCTTCCATAACATCCAAGGATGCGAGTTCAGTTTGAGGTAAGGTTTGAATGTCAAGTTTTTGGGCAGATTGTGACAATTCATAACAACAAATTGCTACAGCAGTAGCTAAATTGAGGGCGACATAATCTTGACTTGTGGGAATACCAACAAACCGCTGTGCATAATTTAATTCTTCATTGCTTAATCCACGGTCTTCTCTGCCAAAAATCAGGGCTGTGGGTTTTTCTGGTTCCTCCACTAACCAGGGTAGTGCAGTGCGAGGATTTTCTAAGGGTGTTTCTAAACTACGAACGCGACCAGTAGTAGCGATCGCCCGTACACATCCATGTAATGCTTCTGGTAAGGTTGCCACTATTACCGCAGATTCTATAATTTCCTGAGCGTGAACAGCCATCATCAAAGCTTCCGTCGATAGTGGATCGCATTGGGGGTTCACTAATACTAAATTATATAGACCGAAATTTTTCATTACCCTGGCGATCGCGCCAATATTGATCGGCCCAGCTGGTTCTACCAACACAATTCTTAATCCAGCCAAGCCCATTTTTTGCCTCCTGCGATCGTACCAGTACTTACAGACTAATTTTCAGCATCGTGGTTCTGCTGAAGTGTTTCCTTGAAATCATTTTAGCGGTGTAAGTTGCGCGTTCTTCTACCAGTCGGCGAAGAACAACCGAAATATCGCCTACTTGTGCTAGTTGTTGAGATAATTCCTCTGATACTTCTAGGGTGATTCTTGGCATGGGGATTGCATTGGCAATTTACTTATTATTAAATGATATATCTCGAAATTTTTCATTCCCCTAGCGATCGCGCCGACATTAATCGCCCCAGCTACCTCTACCAAGACAATTCTTAATCCAGCCAAGCTCATCTTTTACCTTCTGCCCCTGCCCCCTGCCTTCTGCCCAAATATGTCTCACATTCTTGTCGAAAATCTCAGGAAGACTTTCTTTGTGTCTGAACGTTCCTCTGGGCTTTTCGGTTCAATACGAGGACTTGTGCAGCGAAAAACTAAAGAAGTTTATGCCCTTAAAGGAGTTTCGTTCTCCCTGGAGCGGGGAGAACTTGTAGGGTACATTGGCCCAAATGGAGCCGGTAAATCGACTACGATTAAAATTTTAAGCGGTATTCTCGTACCTTCCAGTGGAAAATGCCTAATTAGTGGACGAACTCCTTGGAAAGATCGAATCAAGCACGTTAATCGCATTGGTGTAGTGTTTGGTCAAAGAACACAACTCTGGTGGGATTTGCCAGTGATTGAGTCTTTCGATTTGCTGCGGGATATTTATCGCGTCCCCCAATCAGAATATCGCCAAACACGCGAAGAAATGATTGATTTGCTTGGTCTTGAAAGCTTTCTCTCCACTCCGGTGAGGCAGTTAAGCCTTGGTCAAAGGATGCGATGTGACTTTGCAGCCGCAATGCTTCACAGACCGGAAATTCTTTTTCTTGATGAACCTACTATTGGGCTTGATGCAGTTTCAAAGCTTGCAGTCAGAAAATTTATCAAAGCACTGAATAAAACTCATCAAGTAACCACGATCCTAACTACCCATGATATGGATGATATCGAGGCATTGTGCGATCGCATAATTATTATTGGTGGAGGTGAAATCCTTTGTGATGGAACTCTAGCAGCACTGCGTTCTCAAGTTTCCTCGCGTCGGTACTTAAGAATTGACCTAGCAAACGATGATTTCTTCTTTAAAGAAGAAGGAGTCAGTATTATCTCTAAAGAAGGTCGCACTGTAACTCTCGCTTTCGATCCCACAAAGCTTTCTGCTGCGTCTTTAATTAGCCAAGTTACCTCACAACATGAAGTAGAGGATCTTTTTGTAGAAAATCCACCTATTGAAGAGATAATTGCGGAACTTTATGCAATTTCAGCAGGAATTGTCCCATGAAAGCATATTGGTCACTATTTGTTGCGAGATTTACACTGCTATTGCAATACCGTACTGCTGCTTTGGCTGGCGTTGGAACTCAGCTTTTCTGGGGGTTAGTAAAAATAATGGTTTTACAGGCATTCTTTACTCATACAACCTCTGCTCAACCTATGACTTTTCAACAAACTGTAGGATATGTGTGGCTGGGACAGGCGTTTTTGATGGCAATTGTCCCTTGGGGAGGTGATAGAGATATTCAAGAACTCATCCGAACTGGTGCTGTAGGATACGATCTTCTTCGACCCACAGACCTTTATAATTTTTGGTTTACTCGCGCTTTGGCACTTCGCACAACGCCCCTGATACTTCGTAGCATTCCGCTTCTTGGAGTCACAATTTTTCTTTTTCCCTTTTTGGGGCTTGATGAATGGTCGCTTTCTTTTTCACCCTCCTTTGCTTCTTTTGTTGCCTTTCTTCTCTCTTTTATTGGCGCAATTTTACTTTCGTCTGCATTGACTATGCTTCTTACTGTATCAATGATGTGGACAATTTCGGGCGAGGGAATTAATAGTATTCTGCCTACTCTTGTTAGTATCTTCTCTGGCATGATTGTTCCTTTGCCACTTTTTCCTGAGTGGAGCAAGCCTTTTTTGAATGCACTTCCTTTTTCAGGACTAATCGACAAACCTTTTCGTCTTTTTACTGGAAATCTTCAACCAAACGCCCTGTTTAGTATTTTGCTGCATCAAACTTTCTGGATAGTTGTCATTATTATCCTTGGGCGTATTCTTGTGAAATATGGTATCAGAAAACTTGTAATTCAAGGAGGATAAGTAAATAATTCGTAATTCGTAATTCGTAATTTTTTAAGCAGGAAGATAGGTTAGGTAATTTATTTTAGATAGAAATTACAACGCGAGTATGAATGATTTTGTACTTTACCTTCGATATATTTCTGTATCTTTCAAGTCGCAAATGCAGTACAAAGTTTCTTTCTGGCTGCAAGTCATAGGGCAGTTTTTAGTAACTGCTGTTGAATTTTTCGGAGTCTGGGCACTTTTTAGTCGTTTTAATAGTATTGGTACATGGACTTTAAATGAAGTTGCTCTATTTTATGGAATAATTAATATTTCTTTCGCCTGTGCTGATGCTCTTGGAAAAGGGTTTGACTCATTTTCAACAATAATTAAAAGTGGAGACTTCGACCGTTTACTTGTTCGTCCACGCACTACAGCACTTCAGCTTTTAGGTAAAGAGTTTACTTTGAAACGAATCGGAAGATTATTTCAAGGAATTGTTGTTATGTGGTGGTCGCTTTCATCTCTCCACATTTCTTTAACTTTTAAAATTTTATGGCTTTTAGGTACTTCATTTATTGGTGGTGTTGCGCTCTTTGTTGGCATTGTCATTATGCAAGCAACCATCACCTTCTGGACTATTGAATCTCTCGAAATTATGAATATCCTCACTTATGGAGGAGTTGAAACGGCTCAGTACCCTCTTGCAATTTATAGCAAGTGGTTTCAGCGATTTTTTACTTTCTTGATACCGCTTGCTTGCGTCAGTTATTTTCCTTTGCTTGCAGTACTTAAAAAAGAAGATGCTTTTTTAGTACCTTTGTGGTTTTGTTATGTCTCGCCAATTGCAGGCATTATCTTTTTAATAGTTGCGCTCCAGCTTTGGAAAATAGGAGAGCGATACTATTGTTCTACTGGCAGCTAAACAAAATTTTAACTGTGTACTCAAGCATATTTTAAATAGAAAGATCGCACTTTTCTAAAGATTCTGATTAAATATCTTGTAGGATTGCCTAATTTCACTAAACAATGCCACAAGAAGCTCAGATGAAAAACTCCAGGAAAGGTTGGTTACGTAAAAGACTCAAAATTACCCTGATTTTCCTGTTAGTGCTAGGGCTATTGTTAGTGGGATTTTCCACCTACACTGTGCGCCAATCCTTTGCTCAAGAAAGTGCCACAATTCAATTACCTGAACTGAAAGCGGAAGTAACTGTCCAGCGCGATAAATGGGGAATTCCCTATATTTATGCTGCCAACTCCCACGATTTATTTATGGCGCAAGGTTATATCCACGCCCAAGACCGCTTTTGGCAAATGGACTTTTGGCGACACATTGGTTCTGGGCGACTCTCCGAAATGTTTGGTTCTTCTCAGGTTGATACTGATAAATATCTGCGGACAATGGGTTGGGCAAGGGTGGCACAGCAAGAAATTCAGGAAATTAATGCAGAGATGAAGGCATACCTGCAAGCTTACGCCGATGGTGTCAATGCCTATTTGACAGAGCATCAAGGCAGCGCCGTGAGTCTAGAATACGCTGTACTAAAGTTTCTCAATCCTGGGTATAAGCCAGAACCTTGGCAAATACTGCATTCTCTGACTTGGGGTAAGGTAATGGCTTACGACTTGGGCAGAAATTTAGAGAGCGAAATTGAACGTGCTATTTTGCTCAAAACCCTTAACCCAAATCAAGTAGAAGAACTTTTTCCACCATACCCTCAAGACTTGCCAGTTATTTTACCTGAGTTGCAGAAGAAAGAGGACACGGGGACAGAGGCACAAGGAGACACGGAGAGTTCTTTCCCCGCACTTCTCAATTCTCCAGATGTATTACCTGCTATAGAGTCAATTACTAAGCCGATGATGGCTTTGGAACAACTCATCGGGCCCACTGGAATAGGTATTGGCTCGAACAACTGGGTAATATCTGGTCAGCGAACGGCAACAGGTAAGCCAATCTTGGCGAATGACCCCCATTTAGGTGTGCAAATTCCCTCTATATGGTATGAGGTTGGTTTGCACTGTACACCGAAGAGTGCAGAATGTCCCTACAACGTTTCTGGCTTTTCCTTTGCGGGAATGATTGGGGTAATTATCGGTCATAGCGATCGCATTGCCTGGGGTGTCACCAATGTACAATCTGATGTGATGGATTTATACATCGAGAAAATCAACCCAAATAACCCCAATCAGTATGAGGTCAATGGCAAGTGGGTTGATATGCAACTTGTGCAAGAGACGATTCAAGTAGCCCGAAATCAGCCGATTGTCCAAACGGTACGCTATACCCGACATGGGCCGATTCTCTCTGATGTTTCGCCAAATCTAAAGCAATTCCAGCCAAGTCAGCCGTTAAAAATACCGCAAAATTACGCCGTAGCCCTGCGCTGGACAGCCCTAGAACCTTCCAAACTAGCGTATACTGTTCCCCAAATCAATCGCGCCCAAAATTGGCAGGAATTCCGCACTGCTGCCAGCAATTATGATGTCCCGGCTCAAAACTTGGTCTACACTGACATTGATGGCAATATTGGCTACCAAATGCCTGGTAAATTCCCCATCCGCGCTCAGGGAGATGGGCGTTATCCCGTTCCTGGTTGGACGGATGAATATGAATGGCAAGGCTATATTGACTTTGAGAAATTACCCAAAAGTTTTAATCCACCTCAAGGTTATATTGCTACTGCCAATAATTTAGTTACGCGTGAATATCCTTACCTGATTACCGCAGACTGGGTTTATGGCTACCGAGCAAAGCGGATTGTTGAAATGATTTTACAACAAACGCAACCGATTTCTCTAAAGGATGTACAGCAGATACAGGGTGATAATCGCAATTTAAATGCACAAACATTAGTGCCACTACTAAAATCGATCACTGTTGATACACCCCGCTTGCAGGCAGCCCAAAAACTACTGCAAGGTTGGAATTTGCAGTTAGCAATGACATCGCCTGCTGCTGCTCTGTTTGAAGTATTCTGGAAACACTTGCTAGCAGATACATTTCACGATCAGTTGCCTGAAAAGTACTTTCCTGATGGGGGCGATCGCTGGTATGCTGTGGTAGCAAATTTGGTTAAACAGCCCAATAGTTCTTGGTGGGACAACCGCAACACCCCAAAAGTCGAGAACCGCGACCAAATCCTCCGGCAGTCCTTTATAGAAGCCGTGGATGAACTAGAACGAATTCAAAGCAAAGACCCGAAAAACTGGAATTGGGGCAAGCTGCATACCATTACTTTTCGAAATGCCACTTTGGGTAAATCTGGGGTTGCACCGATTGAAGCTTTATTTAATCGTGGTGCATTTGCTACATCTGGTAACGGTGAAACAGTGAATGCTAACCGCTGGAGAGCAAACAAATCCTTTGAGGTGACAGATATTCCTTCACTGCGGATGATTGTAGATTTAGGAAATTTGGATAACTCAGTAGCAATTCACACCCCTGGACAATCAGGCCATGCTTTCCATAACCACTACAACGATATGGTTGAACCTTGGCGCAAAATTGAATACCACCAAATGTTATGGGAATCAAAGAATGTTACAGAAAATACGTGTAAAACACTGAGATTAATTCCAAAATCGGTAGAGTAAAGGACGACACGACTATCTAATTTAAAATTGTTTTACTTGCGTGTAATTACATACACGTTATCGAAAAAATGAAGTATAAAGTAACAGGGCATAAAGAAAGAATCAAGTTTAGAAAAAGTATTTTCTCTAACCATCCATTTCTACTGCCCAACTTTCACGTAACATAGTTGGAGATCATAGAACCTATGCAACGCGTATTTAAGCAAAGTTTTATACTTTCAGTTACTACTGCGATCGCTTTATTATTTGCAGGTTGTGGCGAA
This sequence comes from Nostoc cf. edaphicum LEGE 07299, assembly GCF_015207245.1. Lineage (GTDB taxonomy): Bacteria > Cyanobacteriota > Cyanobacteriia > Cyanobacteriales > Nostocaceae > Nostoc > Nostoc edaphicum_B. The sequence continues at coordinate 1,614 of NZ_JADEXF010000020.1, read as the reverse complement.
AGTAAAGTTGCTCAATGTAACAAAGTCATAAAGGTTGCCAATCAGGCATCTACTCTAGGTCAGCAATTCGCTAAAAATCCCAATCCCGCAAAAGGTTCCAAAGCTCTAACTGAACTTGCTGGTAAGATCGACCCACTTGCCAAAGAGATGAAAGCACTGGAAATTAAGGATGAAAAATTGCAAGGTTTCCAAGGACGCTTTCTCACACTCTATCAGAACATCAGCAAGGAATTGAATAATGCAGCAACAGCCATAGATAAAAAGAATCTACCAGCAGCAAAGGGCTTTTTGGTATCTCTGCAAAAGAGTAGTAGCGAAGAAAGTTCAATAGTCAACGAAATTAATACTTACTGTTCTGGCAAATAATCCATTCTCCTCTGCCTGGAATCTTTGCCACAAAAATAGCGGTTAAATAGTCGGTCGATAACCACCAAAAACGGCAAAGCTAAAATTTTTGTACCAGCAATCCACATTTTGGAAGCCAGCCGCTTCTAACCAGCTAAGTTGAATATCCAAAGTTGCCATGCGATCGTATTCCATGCGTTTTTGTGCAGCTTTGAGATCCTCTTCTGAAATATTCTTGGCGCGGACAGAATCTAACCAGTGTTGACGGTAAAGTTGTTCTAAATCAGGCGTTTTGCCGAGAACTTGATCGGCGTTAATAAATATCCCTCCAGGATTGAGAACATCATAAATCCGTTGATAAAGAAGTTCTTTGTCAATATCTGACAGATGATGAATCGATAAGGCAGAAATTATCAGGTTATATGAACTACCTAAATCAGTCTCAATATAGTCACCAATTAAAATTTTGGGAGATTTACCCATTTTGCTAAATCTCAACTTAGCTTTTTCTAACATCTCAGGGGCTAAGTCTAGCAAAGTGAACTCTGCATTAGGGAAAACGGACTGAACCATACCTGAGTAAAGTCCAGTACCAGCCCCCAAATCTAGAACCTTCAGCGGTGCAGTGCAATCTGCTGGGATGATTTCAACAGCTGTTTTGTAAAAGTCATCAAAACAGGGAATTAAAACACGACGTAAGTTATCGTAATCTCCTGCGGCAATATTAAAAACTTCTTGAATATTCATTTTTTTATTTTTAATAGAGGTAAAATCTTCTATTTTAACAACTTAATTAAAGCTGGTCCCATATATCCATATTCATCTGGGATATCTAAACATATAGTTCTTTTATCTTTCAGAAAAGGTTGAAAATTTTTGGATAGTTTATTTTTATGGGATTTTTCCATCACAAAGATAATGTCAGCCCATTGAATAGCCTCCGTTGATAATGGTAGTTCGGCATGGCGATCTAAGCCTGCCGAGTCTGTTTCAAATCCTTCATATTCAGTAAATACAGCCTCGGCGGTGGGACTTCGCAATTTATTCTGGCTACAGATCAATAAAAGTTTTTTCATTAATTAATCTGTAATATTTACTATTTCTCTTTTCAAGCGTTTTAGCGAACCCCCAACTTTGTGTAAGTTTTCTATCAAATGGAACAAATCTTGTACTTCTCGACGCTGTACATCAGGGGCTAGTTGGTCAACAATATTCCAAATCCCATCATGTCCATCACCAAGACAAGTAACTGTGTTAGCCAGTGGTTGG
>NZ_JADEXF010000019.1 GCF_015207245.1 Nostoc cf. edaphicum LEGE 07299 | reverse complement strand
GGTTCAAATATCATCTATCTTAAGTTTGGGAAAATAAGAGATAGTAGTTACATAAAGGCAATACTTTGAAAGATGCAAACAGCGCAAGAGTGAGTGTAGCGATGAATGAAATTAGTATTATTTTAATTGAAGATCATGACTTAACGCGAATGGGGCTACGAGCAGCATTACAGTCTCATAGCGCATTGAAAGTAATTGGGGAAGCGGCAAATGCTACCCAAGGATTAAAACTTTTAGAAACGGCAAAGCCAGATGTAGCGGTAGTAGATATCGGCTTGCCTGATATGGATGGCATCGAACTCACTCGTAAATTCAAACGCTCCCAGGCGGAAAATGGTGGGCAATCTACTACGAAGATTCTCATCTTGACAATGGATCATACAGAGGATGCTGTACTTGCAGCCTTCGCAGCTGGCGCTGATTCTTATTATATGAAAGAAACGAGCATCAGTAAATTAACTGAGGCAATTCAAGCAACTCACGGCGGTAACTCTTGGATTGATCCGGCAATTGCCAACGTGGTATTGCGGAAGATGCGCCAAGGTATTCCTGGAGAAAGTCAAGGTTCTGACAAGCCGAAGACTGTAAAAATTGAGGCGTTGGCATCAGAATACGAGCAAGTTTTGGAAACATACCCTCTGACTCAACGGGAACTGGAAATCCTAGAGTTGATTGTAGCTGGATGTAGCAATGGGCAAATTGCCGAGAAACTCTACATTACAGTTGGTACTGTAAAAACCCATGTTCGTAATATTCTAAATAAACTATGTGCTGATGACCGTACCCAAGCTGCTGTCAGGGCCTTACGTTCGGGGTTGGTGGCATAAGGGATTAGGGACAAGGGAAATGAGGGGACTAGGGGACAAGGAGAATAACCTGCCACAATGCCCCATACCCACTGCCCCATTATCCCAATTTTTCCCGCAAGCAATTAGCAATACGTAGTGCTGCTCCCGGTTTGCCCATACGTCGCTCACCATTTTCAGCGATAATTTGCAAATTATCAGGGTTTTTAAATAGGGATTGTACAACCTTCGCTACTTCTGCTGGTTGATCGATTAAAATCAAAGACGATCCGAGAAGACGACTTTGAGATTCAGCAAAGCCAAGGTTATATTGTGGCCCATTACCAGGAATTGCGATCGCAGGTTTGCCTAAACCGATAAACTGTTCTGTGGCTGTACCTGCCATTGCGATCGCTATATCTCCCAAATGCAAGCAATCATTATAAGCTTGTTGTGTCAATAGCAGATAAGCATTTCTCTGCTTGAATGTCAAGACATTTGGATCGCGAAGTTGGATAGGAGATGCTGATTCAGCGCGCCAGCCTTGGGATTGTACACTTTGGGATAAAATATTAGAGTCTAAACCAGGAGCGATCGCACCTAAAAATACTACTGTGTTAGAAGTATAGAAGATCGAATCGCGCTGTTGAAAACTTGCCATCAATGCAGATACGGCAATCATAATTGTTTCCCAGTTGCTGTATGCTTCTGGCGGACGAGAACCAGGAAGAAGAGTCACTACAAAAGGTCGGACTGTCTCTTGCTGTTGGATATTCTGACTATAAAATTTTTGGCGTGAAAACGTCGGTTCTAGACCATCCATCATCGGATTACCCAAATAGAAAGCTGGAATTGGCCATTGTTTTAATGTTTCCGTCGTCAGCGCATCTCTAAGGAACACAGCCTTACAACGGCGACGACTCATTAACCAACGTTCCCAAGGATGGTAAACTGAACCAGAAAAGTTTTCCCAACCTGCGTCTTTAGATTTTCGTGGTAATAATCCAGCTTCATCTCGCACATGATATTCAGATTTTGCCGTACCGACAAAAGCATAATTAGCGCCACTGAATGTTGCAAATAACAGTGGCAAAATATCTCCCACTGCTAAAATCGCTCTTCTATTACCTAATTTTTTTTGAGAACTTACCCAACGGCGAATAGCTTTAATTTGGCTGAGGGTAAGTTGCAATAAACCACCGCGTACATCCCGCGCTAATTGGCGGCCATCCATGTAAATAAAGCCACCAGAAGGCATATTCAAGACTGAACCGATAAAGGGGATATCCAACTGTTCATAAGCACGTCCTTCACCCACCAGAGGTAAAGCAAATATCTCTGGTGGGTTTGGTTGTCGTTGGAGTTCTTGCAAAATCCGAACTGCAATCACATCTTCCCCATGACCATTACTTAATACAAGTAACCGCAAAGGAGAAGTTGCAGATTGAGAGTTAGAAGCTAGCGATGACCGAGATAGATTACTCATAAGAAACAAAATATCAAAATTAACTGTCTGTTTGGGTAAGAGGTATAAATAGGGAAATCGGCAAAGAAGCTGGAAGTTAGTATTATCCCTATTCGCTAGCGTCTCTACAACTAACTCCCAGTTAATTAGGTTAAATATTATGCGAGTTTCTACTACTGCTATTTTTACTTTAGCTACTTTAGCTGCTGGCAATGTTACTCAGCAAGCAACGGCTGCACCTGCTAAAACCGTTACTCCAACTGCAAAAGCTGGTAACTTGGTGGTGCCGATAATTGAAGACACTCCTGCACGGGTAGAGACAATTGCTTCCCCAGAAACTATAGTTGCACAACAATTTTCCCAAAATCCTGTCACCGTGCAAACAAGTGCAAGCAAAAATTCCCCGGTAGTCTTAAAATCAGCAGACAAGGGAAATTCATCAGTAACACTCCTTCCCACTCCCTCTTTTTCCCCTTCATCCCCCAAAACTCCTGCTAATGAAAGCAATTTAGTCGTCACAGCTACAGATGTACAGGTGGTGGGAGCCAATCAAGAATTACAGCAAATCATTCGCCAGGTAATTAAAACCCAGGTGGGTGGAGAAACCAGTCAAAGCCAGCTACAAAGAGATGTAACTGCGATTTTGGATACAGGTTTATTTAGTAGTGTCAGTGTGAATAGCTTTAGCACACAGGCTGGATTGAATGTAGTATACCAAGTCCAACCAGTGATTGTGCGATCGCTGCAACTATCTGGTGCTAAAGTATTTACCTATCAAGTCGCCCAACAACGTTTGCAATCTCAGATTGGAACCACCATCAGTCCCAGTGGACTGCAACAAGCAGTAGCACAAATTAACAAGTGGTACGCCGACAATGGTTATAACTTGGCGCGGGTGTTATCAATTAAACCCAGTTCTCAAGGCATTCTCACTGTGAATGTCGCTGAAGGCTTGGTAAGTGATATCAAGTTTCGCTTTGTCAACGATGAAGGTAAAACCGTAGATAGCAAGGGTAATCCCGTTGGAGGACGCACCAAAGCAGATTTCCTCCAACAACAACTCAAGTTGAAACCCGGTCAAGTCTTCCAAGAAAATGTCGTTAAACAAGACATTCAACAGCTATATCGTACTGGTTTATTTGAAACTGTGAATGTTGCCCTAGAAGGAGATGCAACAAAACTTGATTTAGTCTACCAACTCAAAGAAACTGGGGCGCGTGGTGTTAACTTGGGTGGTAGTTACAATGCCGATCAGGGATTGGTAGGTACAATCAGCTATCAAGATCAGAATGTCGGCGGTGTTAATGATACTTTAGGCGTGAATGTTGGTGTAAGTAGCCGAGACTTGCAGTTTAATACCAAATTTACTAGTCCTTATCGGATAACTAACCCCGATCGCTTCGGCTACACTGTAAATGGTTTTCGTAGTCAGGAACTTTCGGAAACCTTTGATGACAAGATTAAGTTAACCAACGGCGACAAGGTGCGAGAAGGGCAAATTGGCGGTGGTGTCAGCTTGCAGCGACCAATTGATGATTGGAATACCTCATTAGGATTAAACTATACCCGAACTAGTATTCGCGATCGCCAAGGTAATATTACCTCAACTGACGTTCAGGGCAATCCCCTCTCTGCGAGTGGAACTGGTATTGACGACCTAACTACCGTATCCTTCACCGCCACCAAAGACCAACGGGATAATTCCCTCAATCCAACTAAAGGTTCCGTTTTGAGTCTGAGTACAGAACAATCTGTCCCCATCGGTCAAGGTAATATTTCCCTTAATCGCCTCAAAGCTAACTACAGCCAGTATTTACCAGTACAGTTATTTAACAGCAAACAGCCACAAGTCTTTGCGGTGAATGTCCAAGCCGGTACCGTCCTTGGGAATTTACCGCCCTACGAAAGTTTTAACTTGGGTGGTTCCAACTCAGTGCGCGGTTACGATTCTGGAGAAGTTGGCAGTGGACGCAGTTATGTGTTGGCTTCGGCAGAATACCGTTTTCCCGTCTTACCAATCGTAGGGGGTGTATTATTTGCCGACTTTGCCTCGGATTTAGGTTCTGGTGATACTGTATTAGGAAATCCGGCAGGTGTACGAGATAAAGTAGGTTATGGTTTTGGTTATGGGGCGGGAGTGCGATTAAATTCACCACTAGGCTTAATTCGGGCTGACTATGGCATTAACGACCAAGGAGAAAGCAAAGTGCATCTAGGAATTGGGCAGCGATTTTAATTTGAGTTCAGGCGTTGCTGAGAAAGTCATCTCCAAAAACTAAATATGCGTTATCCAGAACCCTTGTAGAGACGTAGCAGTGCTATGTCTCTACATTTTTTTTAGCTCATATCTCTATTAGCGATCGCCTTTGAAAATGACTTTTATAAATTGGCCAATTTATTACACAATATTTAATAGTATATAAATTTCAATAATCAAAGGAAAAAAGCTATTGTCACGTTTTCACGAGACATTAATTTTTTAATAGTGCTAGTTATGCACAATAGAAAAAAATATTATAAGTAATAGCATGGAAAAAAGTGTTATTAATGCCAGCCTTTCTACTCAGAACCTAACCTTTCGTCCAGGTGATACTCCTGTATCATTTGAGGTAACTGTCAATAATGACAGCGATCGCTTCGTCAATTTTCAAATAGAAATTACCGCAGCCGGAGAAATCCGCAACACAGGATATCGCTGGTATAGACTCGAACCAGAGGTAGCGGCAGCCAAGCCACCGGGCAGTAGTACCATCTTCCAAGTTTTCGTATTCAATACACCCATTCCGGGATTTGTTGGTACTGTCAACCTGATGGTAAATATTTTTTCACCGCAATTAGCACAACAGTCTAGACTTGTGCTGCGCCTGAAAATCGAGCGAGACAACAGACCAACACATTTAAGTGTAGAATTGCCTGTACGAGAGTTCCAAGTTTATCCCCGCAATTCTGTCGATATACCAGTACGGGTGCGGAACTTGGGGCAACAACCAACTGAGGTAATGCTGCGTTTTACAGGCGTCGATCCGTCTTGGCTGGCTGGCAGTGCAGAACGCCGATTACCCTTAGATCCAGGTGGTTTAGCAGAAGCTACATTCCAATGCCAACCTCCTTCTGTAGTCCAAGCGCCCAGTCAAAATTACCCTTTTACTATTGAAGCTGTTAGCAATAATGGTTATCCAACTAATGCTGAAGGCAACATTGAAGTTTTGCCAGTGGGTTTTATAGACTTTACTACCACCGAAAAACACCTGAAAATCCCCAATAAATCGGCATGGTTGCCTGACTGGAAATCTGATACAGCTTCCTTTGAATTACTATTTAAAAATGCTAGCAATCTCAACCAGGAAATTAATGTGCAGGTGCAGGGTAGAGATTGGCGAAAATGTAGTTTTAAAAAGCTTCCCGAAACCGCCAATCTTCATCTAGGAGAGACAAGTAAAGTCATCCTCGATGTTAAAACAAAACGTCCTTGGGTTGGAATCGGCAAAACTCTATTATTAGAGGCTAAATCGGAATTATCCGATCAACGTTTAGGGAGTACAGACCCAGCCACGCAAACATTAGAAGTAGAGACTCTGCCAATTATACCTTTATGGCTACAATTGGCTGCGATCGCACTATTAGCCGCACTCCTAGCATTAATCCTGCAACCAAGAGGTGTAATGCATACCCGTTCTGTCAACTCAGTGCGTTTTAGTGGCATTGGTTTATCTGTGGTCAGTGGTTCAGATGATTGCACCTTAAGACTTTGGAGAATTGGTGCTGATAATTTAGACCCCGATGATACTGTAAGATACGCTGGGCAACCTCTTGCTTGCGACCAAGCACAACAGCCTAAAGGCTTGATGGCAATTACCGATGACGCTGTAGAAGTCTTGCGCTTCATGCCATTACAAAATAATCGCGCTGCTGTTGGTTTAGATAATGGTGTAATTGAACTTAGAGATGTTCCTTCAGGTACAAAGATTAGCCAACTTCAAGACCTTAAAGATCCTAAAGCAAAAGGCGATCGCGTTTTTGACCTAGTTTTCACCTCAAACTCACTTAACTTATTCAGTGGGTATGGCAGTGGTAAAGTGAGACTATGGTCAAGACCAGCGCCTAACAGCGATTTTCTGCCAGAACCGCAAGTTATTGACGTACAAAGTAGATTGAAACTCTCAAGTTTCCAAGTCCGGGCATTAAATCTCAGCCCAGATGCAAAAACTCTAGTAATTGCTGGAAACTTTAAGCGTTTTATATTGTGGGAGTGGAATCAAACTCAATCTGATAAAGAATTTCCAAGTTTATCGGTGCAAAATCTAGAAAAACTAGACCCATTAGTTGGGCCTGAAGATTATATTTGGGGATTAGCTTTTGTTCCTGACTCAACAGGTAAAATCCTTGCAACTTCTGATTCTGCGGGATTTATTACCATTTGGGATTTAAATCAGTGTCAAACTATCAAAAATCCGAATTCGCTAGAAAAAGTAAATGAACTTAATTGTTTACAACTAGACCGTTGGTCAGCATCAAAAACATCTGTGCGGACTCTAGCATTTAGTGACGATGGTAGTCTCTTAGTAAGTGGTGGCGATGATGGACGAGTCGTAGTTTGGTACTTAACTCCCGAACATAAGCTTGACAAAACAAGAGCAGCAGAAGGTAAAACAATTTACCAAAGCTCTAAAAAAATCAATAGTATCGACTTGAAAATCAATCAAGGAACCATGATTGTGAGTGGTGGTGAAGATTTTCAGGTCAAATTACACCGCATCAAATAAGGGAATCAATGACATGCAAGCTAAATTCAATCCACTGCAAGTTATTATCAACCCACCTGGAATTCAATTTGGGATGCCAGGAGATACCATTGAACTTTATATTGTTGTAATCAATCAGGGAAATCAAAGTGCGGTTATTGACTTATATTTTGTTTTTGACGAAGTATTTCAAAATTTAACTGGTTGGTCTAGTTCTCCTAGAGAAAGTTTAGCATTAGCTCTAGGGCAAAATAGCGACGAAGTAAGATTTGAGTTTCAAATCGCTGCAAATGCTCTTCCAGGAACCTATGACTATACATTAGTCGTTGATTCTCCTCTACATTATCCACAAGATACTCCCATAACTTTCGCAAACCAAATTAAGGTTCTGCTAAAAGAACAGACCGCAATTCGGGTGAACGACCCGACATTTTCCATTAGACCTAATACCAACCCCAACAAACCGTTAATTTTCAATCCTAATGAGCCTCTGCAAGTGGAGGTCATAGTAGACAATCGCTCTTATCTTGTAGACAGATTCCGCTTGAGTTGTCCAGATTTAGACGATGACTGGTTCACAATTAATTATCCTGCAACTGGATTTGAGGGGCCAGGATTAGTGTCTGATGTGACTGCACTAGAACTCAATCCTGGTACTCAAGGTCTAATATTATTGAAATTTCACCCGCCTGGGGATACTCTTGCGGGAAGCTATTCGCCGACAATCCGCTTGTATTCAGAAAACTCTCCAGATTTGGTACTGCTGGATTTGGTGTATATCCAAATTCCGACAAATTATCGTTTAGATATACAACTTAATACCATCTTGGGACAAGTTAGCCGTAGTCTTGGCAAGTACGACTTATCACTAGCTAACCAGGGCAATATTGTCCGCGAACTGATATTAAACTTAAAAAGTCGAGACGAAGAAGAACTATACACTTACAAATTTGATCCCACTGAAGTCAGATTATTACCTAATAGAAGTGCTGTGGCTAATTTGACGGTCAAACCCAAACCTTGGTGGCGACGACCGTGGTTTGGTGCAGGGCTAGCGATCAACTTTCAACTCGATATCAAAGACCAACAAAATTTACCCCTACCAAATACACTGCCTCAAGGAACTTTGGTATGGAAACCCCGTCCTTGGTGGCAATTTCTTCTATTAATTTTGGCAATTTTGGGGTTATTGGGAGGGATAGGATTTATGATTTGGCGAATTTTAAACCCCGATCCTTTGAGATTAGAAAATTTTAGTGCAAATGACTCTCAAATTACTGAAGGTGATGAAGTAGCTTTAAATTGGGAAATTCATCAATATAAACAGTTAAAAAAGTTAGTTTTGACGGCTAAAGGTTCCCAACCTATTCAGCCTATTACTTATGACTTTAGCAATGGCATCCCTGAAACACTGGGTAAAGGAAGTGCTAATGAAATACCTCCTTGTCAGGTACAAGATAAACAAGAGTTAATTTGTAGCAACGTAAAAACTGGAGTTAAAACAAAAGGTAATTACACTTTTGAATTACAAGCCTTTTATCGCAATGGTATACAAATATTTTCCCGAACTAACCAAGTAGCAGCGCAAACTACCCAGGTAGAAATTGCAGAAAAACCAATTGCATCAGTAGTTAATTTTCAGCTAGATAAGCCACAGTACACAAAAGGTGAAAATATTCTTTTTAGTTGGACAATTGCACGTCCATTATTGCTGTCACAACTACAAGTTGTTGGCAATGCAGATGACGGTACATCTTATGGTGAACCAGTTACTTACAAATTTAATCAAGGCAATATTACAGATCCTAAACTTAAAAAACTATGTATACAACAAAATCAACAACTGCAATGTAAAAATATTCCTTTATTAGCAAATAAAGTAGGAAGTTTTGCATTTGAAATCAAAGCTGCTTCTAACAATGGAAGCGACAAAACTAGTTCTAAAAAAGCTGAATCAAAAATTCCAATATTACCCAAACCATTTAAGATTGTCTATTTCAAAATCAACGGTAGCGAACAACCAAATTTGGTTCTCAATGAAGGAACATCTGCTATTCTGAGTTGGAGAGTAGAAGGAGAAAATATTCAGGTTAAACTTCTACCATACGGCAATGACGTTCCAGCAGTTGGTTCAACGAAGTTTCCAGTAAATCAAGCCTTCCCCCCTCAAATCGGACTGCTAGTCAATGATATATTTGGTAAGCAACAACCCCAGCAAAGAGGATTTGCAATCACAGTCCTCAAAAAAGTAGAGCCTACTCCTATACCTGGCATTAACCCAATTCCACCTACTCTGTCACCTAGCAATAGCCCATTTAAGAATCCCTTACCTCAGAGGTAACTTTTTGGGCGATGTGAAAAGCAGAGATATATGAAAGTTGCAGACTGCCTCCAAAATCATCTTCTATGCAATGCCTCAATTCCAAAAATAAAGATTTTTTAGTTTCTGGATCTAATTTTATGTATGGCGAGTAAGTTTTCAAAAGTGTTAAATATTCATCGACAGTGTAGGTTACTTCTGAAATAACTTGTCCTGTTCTCAAGTTTTGGAATTGCCCCGAATCAATGGCCATATTTCCTAATTGTCTCAAGATATATTCTTGAGTTTTTTGGTCTTCATAGCGGTCAAGAGATGGAGTATGTAGTTGATAGACTTGCGATAAACTTTGGTATACTTCGTAGCTGGGTTGAAGTTCCTTATTCCACAATAAAATCAGGTAGCCATTCTCTTGCAGGGCATTTGCTGCTTTTGGATATCCAACTTCTGGTGATATCCAATGAAAAGAACTCGCTGCTAAAACAGCATTAAATTCAAGTGGCTTGAGTTCCCACTCTTCAAAGGATGTGTTCTCAATCTCTACATTGGAATAGGGTTGACAATTTTGTTGAGCTAATTGGAAAAAATCTGGATTGGGTTCTAAGCAGATTATAGGACAACCTAATTGAGCGATCGCTACTGTTGCAGTTCCAGGGCCACATCCCACTTCTAGAATTTTTGAGTTAGTGGAGAGTTGAGCAAGTTCCACAACTTGGTGAATCAAATCTTGAGGATAACGTGGTCTTGCTTGATTGTAAGCTTCCGCGGCTGGAGAATACCAATGTTTGCGCTGTTCTAGGTCTGTGTTGGAGTAGCTGATTATTGTTTGTTTTAAATCTTTCATAATCTATTCGATTCCTGCAAAGAGCGTAAAACTTTGTCTATCGTCGCTTTTGCTAGCTCAATTCCTATTTTTATGAAAAGCTCGGCGTCTGCGCCCATTTTCAAGTTGAGGTTTTCGCAACGGTACTACCTCAGCTTCACTACTCTCACGTGCTACCCGAATCAACAACCCAGCAGCTATTAAGCTGGCAATCATAGAATTACCACCATAACTAAACATGGGTAAAGGTAAGCCAGTAGTTGGTAGAGAACCTGTTGCAACACCGATGTGGAGCAATGATTGTCCCACCATCAAAGTCGTCACGCCGATCGCTACTAATCTATGTACTATATTTTTAGCCTTCAGTGCCACAACTAATCCGAGAGTAGCGAATGTAGCTAAAAGTACCAACAACACCATACTGCCAACAAAGCCAAACTCTTCAGCGAACACCGCAAAAATAAAATCGGTATCTTGAATTGGTAAATAAAACAGCTTTTGTTGAGAAAGGCCATATCCAGCTCCCCAAGTTTTCCCAGAACCCACAGCTAGTAGACTTTGCACCAACTGGTAGCCATCTCCTGTAGCATCCTCCCAAGGATTGAGGAATGACATTACCCGCTTCCGCTGATACTCTTTAATACTAATACTAAGTAGCGCCAACATTACTCCACCAATTGCTGTTCCTCCCAGGTACTTGTAAGGTAAGCCTGCCGCTAGAGCAATTAGCCAAATAGTCATGCCGCAAAGTGCCGTTGTACTCAAGTTAGGCTGGGCAAGAATTCCTAAAAGTACCAAACCAAAAACGCCCAACCAAGCGAAGCGAACCCGCCAACTAATTCGTTCCCATTGACCAAAAAGCCGCGCACTTTGCAACACCAAAAAGGGTTTAATTAGTTCTGAAGGTTGAATCGGAATTGGCCCGATCGCAATCCAACGCGCTGCATCAAAAGCCTTTTTTCCCAATCCTGGGATCAGTGTGACAAAAATTAACCCCAAAAACAGCAACAAAAACCAATGGGATAATCCCAAAATTTTCTGCAAGGGCAAATTAACAATAATATTGAACCCAATTAAGGAGACTAAGACCCAAAGCAGTTGACGTTTAAAGTAGTACAAACCATCATTCTGACGGGCATCAGCAACGGCATAGGATGCTGAAAATAGCATGATCAAGCCGACGAACAGCCAAATCAAGGTTAACCAGCGCAACAACCGCGCTTCTAATGCCCAGTCGGAGACTGAACTATCAAAAATTGGAATCAAGCGGCGTAGATTCACGAGCAGTACAGGTAAAAAGTTAGAAATTAGGAGTTAAAAATAAAACTCATAAATCATAACTTATAACTCATAAGTAGGGTTTGCAACCATAAATCTGAGAGTTGTTAACTTCAATACACCGTTAGTTCAACAGTTCTGACAAATTGCCACCTCCACACTGTAAAAACGAAGTAATATTTTATACTGGAAATTTCAGATTGCTATAGTTAAGAGCGATCGCTCGAAAATCGGCTGAAAGTATTTATTTTATTAAACTTAATGATTTGATGCAATTAAGTGCTTGTTTGTTCATAGATAGGGGAATTTCAATCCAGAACTCAGTTCCTTGCCCAGGTTCTGATATGCATCTTAGTGTCCCTCCATGTTTCTCAACTATAATCTGATAGCTAATTGATAAACCTAATCCCGTACCCTTACCGACTGGCTTAGTTGTGAAAAATGGATCGAATAGCCGTTCCTTAACTGCTTCTGTTATTCCTGAACCATTATCAGCAATTCTGATTACACAGTTCGTTTCGATGACTTCTGTAGTAATTGTAATTTTATTAGGATTAGCATGAATTTCTGCGATCGCGCGTTTACTATCATAGTTATCGAGCGCATCAATTGCATTACTGATAATATTCATGAATACTTGATTGAGTTGGCC
>NZ_JADEXF010000018.1 GCF_015207245.1 Nostoc cf. edaphicum LEGE 07299 | reverse complement strand
AAAATAAGGAGTTAGAAATGACTACAACGGCTACTACCCCCAACGTTGAACTAGCAATCAACACAATTTTTGAGGTATTGGGCGAACCAACTGATGAATGGCAACGTCAGGCATTAGAGCAATACAAAAAGGGTGATGCGATCGCAGTTAAAAAAATTAACGCCAGTCATCTCAGGGATTTTTACTGTAAATGCCTGGGTTTTCTGGTCAGTGCAACAAGCACCAACCCTGCTCTACGCAAGCTTTTATCCGCCGCGACCAACGCTGCTGCTGACCACGCGCAGGTGAAGACCTTAGATAAAATCAGTGATGGAAATGCGATCGCTTTTGATTCCAGTGATCCAGTAGGTAATGCAACCCAAAACATTCTAAGATTCCTCACGCCCCAAACTGAATATCATCATCTCGCGCTAGCTTCCAGAACTAATTACGATGCTCTAAAAGAACTTGAGAAGGAAAATCCAGAGGATAATTTAATCAAAGTTTTGTTGTATCTAACCAAGGCGAAACCAGACTCCCCCGCACTGTTCACGATCATTGCTGAAGCTGGGACAACGGCGGCGCTGTATGTTAGAAACTTGGAACATCAAAAAATCACGGATGCGATTAACACAGCACTTAATTAAGGGGAACAGATGTATAGCACTGAAGTTTTAGACGAGATGACCAAGCTAGTTTTTATGGTTAAAGACCAGCTTGATTGCTCATTTGATGAGGCTTGTGCAACAACCAGAATTATCCTTCAGAAGGTGAAAAGGAAGGAGATTGTGGTAAATAGTTCATTGAAATCTTCATTACCTACTTTCTTAGAACAGGTAAGAAGTAGTAATTTTTCATAGAGGAAAAGGGCGATGCCTGCGGCGGGCTTTGCCTACGCGGGTTGGGGGTGCGATCACTGCTGCTCTCAACTAACAATTGTCTTAGAGCAAAAGGCGATCGTGAGGGCGCGATCGCTTTAAATTTTCAATTTTAAGAAGCATTAACAACATGAAGGAAACACAAATTGTACCAGTTATCGAAACTCGTGTAATCGAGGGAAAAACCGAGTACCGTGCAACCTATTATTCTTTTGAGAATTACTAATACATCAGTGCCACAAGTCAACAAGGAAATTGTAGAAGTGATCTGTCTTCATTTTAGTCAAACTGGAAGCTTTTATCTGAGCAAGTAACCTACATAACCAGCTAAGAACAACTTTGAAAACTCATAGAGTATTGTCCTAGCTGATGGGTCTATCACTGATAGAGAAGCTACAGTAATGAAGGTTGCTGCAAATACAGAGACCAGGATCTGTTCCTTACTCATATAAACCTCATGAAGTTAGTTCTGAAAGCCTGAAACGACAAAGTTTTCTTAATGCACGTATGAGTTTTAAGAATAGACTTTACTCAATTATTTTTCTTTCAGCTTCTTGTAATGCGTAGCCTTGACAGGTATATGTCCATTTTGCCCATCAACAGATTGAGAAATTTTATAGTTTGCCAAAAATTGCTGCTTAGAAGTTGGAGTTTTTTTTATATCTATTGATTTTGGTTTTTTCTCTTCTTTATTAACATCTGGAAGCCTTGAAAAAAGAAAATATGCCAAAGCCTTCGGCAAAGGCTTTTTTAAGATTGAGATAAAAGCTATTAGTGGAAAGTTCATATACATTTGCTCCTCTTTTAACCACGAGATATCTCAATCTTAATTAGTTCATCGCTATCTGGACTCTCAAAATAAATTGCTCCCCCTTTATTCATGTGTTCACGAATTAGCTCATCTACTTTGATAGCCTGCTCGATTGCTTCACTGAAAGAAATTCCCGTTTCCTTTGCGTATTTTTTCAGTTTTTCTAATTCTGGCTTTGGAAGAGAAATTGTAGTTTTTGCTACACTTGGACGACCTACTTCTACTTGGATACTTTGAATCTTGCTGGAATCTGGTTGCTTTTCTTTCATTTTTTCGATTATTGAACTCCAAACCTTACATTTATATTCTTCACTAAAGATTCTAAAATTGACTCTGCTTTAAGGAGTATATTTTAGGATTCTTTGGATAACCTGCTTTAAAAGATGAATATGCATACCACTACAAGTATTCTACATTATCCATCACCAATACACCACTATCATAGGCTGAGTCAAGTATTACGGTTATGCAATCGCTCCATATTTTAGGATTCTTTGCATAACCTACCCTAAAGGATGAATATTCATACCACTAAAAGTATTCTACATTATCCATCACCAATGCACCACCATCATAGGCTGAGTCAAGTATTACGGTTATGCGATCGCTCCTTCCCATCCTCTAAGAATCATCGGAGCATCATGATTAAGCAACAGCCACAGCAGATTTCCTCGCTCGAAAATTTCAGGCGATCACAGTTATCACAACCGGATCGCCTCATAAATACTTATTTACTTAAATACTGCATTACTGCATTAATTACTGCATTACTCTTCTACATCCTTAAGTGCTTCATCCAACAGAAGCCGCACAATCTCAACCTTTTTCCTGCTTGTCTTAGCTGCCAGCACAGATAACTTACGGTGCATTGATTCAGGCAAGTCAACAGTTAGTCTGATTGTTGGCTCTTTAGAAGGTTGTTGAAGTTCAGACATGAGATTAAACTTAGCTGGTTGCGGGGTAGATATAGGTGATATAGGTAATGTAGATTGTGGTACAGGTTCTTGCTCTAGTGTTGGCTGAGTCTCGCTTTGAGTGTCTGAGTTTGCAGTCTCCTGGCTTTGGGAACCATAAACAAACTCATGGGCAAGGGCATCATCTAGGGGCTTTCGCTTTTTGGCAGTCATGACAGCATCCCCAGGATTTCTTTAAACAGTCGCTCATACTCCCGTGCTGACTCTGCCGCTTGACGGCCAGGTAAATCCCAAATTGTTGCAGCTTGACCAAAAGTATCTGCGATCGCTTGTTTCTGGTGAATCACAGTTTTTAGTACCGTCGCTTCTTTGGATTTAGATAGAAGTGCGATCGCTTCACCTAATAATTTTGTACCCTTAACAGCACGACTGATGAATATAGCGGCTTGGGGCGCACCACCTCGCACAGACTGAGCTTGTCTGATTAATCGCACAGCGTCACTTGCTGACTGTAAATCTAACCCTGTGGGCTGACAGGGAACTACAGCTAGATCGGCTCTAAATAATATTGCTCTGCTGGCTTCAGACAAACCGGCTGGGCCATCTATTATTAGATGGTCACATTGCGCTGCTAACTCTGGGATTTGCTCTAAGAGATCATCAGGTGATTGCAGCACAGTTGTAGGAATTTTGATATCATCCATCGACTGAAGCCAAATTGAGCTGCTACGTTGAGCGTCAGCATCTAGCAAATGGACTTTGTGACCTTTACGGGATAACCAGCACGTTAAATGAACGGCAGAGGTAGATTTTGAGCAGCCCCCTTTTTGATTGACAAGGGCAATTACTGTCATACTGCATTACTGCATTACTGCATTACTGCATTACTGAATTGATGCAGTAAGTATAACTTAAAAACGTGTATTGAGGGCTTATTACAGTCAGAGAATTTAGCCAAAAAACTGCATTACTGCATTACTGCATTAAGTATATATATGATAGGAAGGCAGTTATAGCTGTTTCGTTATGCCCCCTAAAAGGCTAGAGTTGTAAAAATGGATTGTATATTATCTGCACAAAAAACAACGCACTTGTGAGCATAATGGGGCGATGAGCTACTCTCGCCGCAGGCGATTACACTTTGTGGGTTAATCTGGAAATGGTAGCAAATATTGGTGTCAGAGAAACTTTAATGCTTTCAGGAACAATTCAACCCTACAGTCAAAGACAGACAGTTTTACGAACAATGACGGTGATTTTCTCATTCTTGGGCAAGAAATTCACCGCTTGGGTTTGTGGCGAATGCTACGGTTAGAGCTATTGTGGGGACAAAAGGCAACTGCCCAAGCTGACCAATCGTTTATGAATGATACTCAATTTTTTGGAATTATTGGAATTATCAAGTTTAATACGCTGCAACTTGAAAACTTCTCAGCACTCATTGAAGCAAGCAAGCAATTACAGCACCAGACATAATTATCAATCAGTTTATGCCCCTGGCTGCTAGCCATTATCGCGCAAGGAAATTGCGAAGCTGTAGCTCTTAAATTTCTTTGTCTGTCCTGCTTTCATCAGCACGATCAGCAGCTTCCTGATAATTAGCTTCAGCAATGTACGTCAAGCGATCGCATCCAAATTACAGGCAGACAACTATATATATAGATAAAGTTCTGCATCGTAAGCTATTGCGAATACTGGAAGACTCCGGCTTTGATGGTGATTTTTCAGAATGGGTTGAGCAGAAGATGAAGAGTGAAATCAGGGATAGGGAGGGGCGATCACAATGAGTTATCAAATCAAAAAACACGTTGAAACACTATCTGAAATTCAGAGAAAAATTTTAACGGTTCAACCTGAAAATGATGAAGCTGCAAATTGTTTGAATGGTGCTTATGCTGGTATAACGCAGGCAATTGAGTCACTAGAAAAATTACAGGATGTATTGTTAGAAGCGGCTATTGATGCCTACGATAACCCCAAGGAAGAACGCAATAAGTTATGATTTGGGTAGACAAAGCTACCCAAGTCTAGCCATGAGCCGACCACAATTAAACATCAAGTTTGATGGTGAAGGGGAGAAAGAATTACTTGAGATTGTCAAGACACGGGCACAGGATGAACGTATTTCTCTCAAAGAGTTTGTTTTGGATGCCTTGAAAAATCGCCTGACAGTTCACCTTGCTACCCAATCTACCCAACCTAAACCAGCTGTCACTAAGCCAGAGGTAGACGAACTGAAGCGGCGAATAGTTGATATTCAAATAAGTTTGATGGGTGAGGTTAGGAAGGATAGAAAACAAATTGCCGCACTAGCACAAGCGATCGCTCTGATTGAGTCACGCTTGGATGTCCTCGACCCTCCCAACATAGTGATAGTTGCAGAAGATAGTCAGGCTAGACAGTCTAGACAGCGAGAAACCTGGGAGAATGATGCTGTTGAGTTTTTAGATGCAATCAGCTGGGGTGATGATAATGGGTGAGATTAACGATTTACGATTCACTGCGCCACCATCCGACTTGGAGCGATGGGAATGGTTTTTTAAGGAGATGGAGAAACGCGGACTAATAACTATTTTTGAAAGCTCCAAACACTACGCCAACCGGGGCGACTCGAAACTAAAGCGGCAGTATTTCAAGGTCAAGTTAAATGCACAAAACTCTGATTAGCCCCTGTGACTGTTTCCAAGGGTGTCGAGCCGCATTGTTCTAGTAAACTTTACTAGAACAATGGCGCTTTACTGCTTTCCCTCATCACTCAAACTCATTAGAAAAATAATGCACAAAACCGCGATTAGCCCCTGTGAATGTTTTCAGACCCCTGCCAGAGTATGCAATTAGAGAGTTGATGGAACAGGCAGCACTTGAGAGAGGAATCAGTCTCAAGCGATCTGAATTGGCAAAACTGCAAGAACGCGCCGGTGGCAACCCGATGTTAGCTCAACGAGCGATTGACGAGGAATACTTGGGCTTAGAGGTGGAAGGAGCCGATCATAGAAGATATTTTGACATTACCCCGTTGATTCTTCTAGCGGGAATTGTCTTTATCATCATGCGATTTATTGGTCTGGGAACCAACGATCAGGCATTGTATATTTTTGGTGGTATAGCTGCTGCGGTTTTCCTCGGTATATCAAGACTTCTTTACAATCTCCCTCGTGAAAGTGGGAGAATTCGCTAATGCTAGGAGTTAGCCATCTGTTGATCAGTGGAACCGCTACTAGTTTGTTGTTGGGAACCTCCAGCCCCGCCATCATTACAATCGGTGCGATCGCCGGTCTGTTACCGGATATCGATATATCAACTAGTCCGGCTGGTCGAGTGCTGCCTTGGGTGAGCGCGTTCTTTGAGGAAAAGTTACCGCATCGTAGCTGTACTCACAGCCTAGCTGCTAGTGCAGTTGTAGCAGGTGTCAGTTATGGATTTGCTCTATTGTTTCCTAGTTTTCTCAACCCAGCCCACGCCATCAGCATAGGTTATTTTTTCGGGTGGTTCGCGGATGTCTTTACTCGCGGAGGGGTGGAAATGTTTTGGCCTAGCTCTGTGAGGTGTGTTTGTCCTGGCAACAGAGATTTAAGGCTACGGACTGGAAGCAACGCTGAGTATTTTGTTCTGGTGATATTAGTTGCAATTTCTCTCAGTGTTTTTAACATCAACAATTCTGGGGGGTTATTTACCCAGTTCAACCGTCTCATTGCTTCGCCATCAGGGGTACAACATATATACAACGAATCTGGAAGCACCCATTTAGTCAAAGCTCAGATTAAAGGGGTTAGGGCTATCGACCGCTCAAAAGTTCTGGGGGAATACACAATTATTCAGTCTCACGGTAGCGGTTTTATTGTCCAGTCGTCTACCGGACAAGTCTATAAAGCTGGTACTGAACCAGACGCGCAGATTATTACTGAGGAAATCACTGCTGACGTAGGTAAGGCAGCTGTCACTAACATTGAAACTGTACGGTTGGAAGAAGAACAGGTAGCCAGTGCGATCGCTCGTTTTAATCGTGTTGGGACGAGTGTTTTTGTCAGTGGTCAATTGACGGTTGATGACCCAGATAGCATAACTTTCTCGTCTGACCCTCATCAATTCCCATTTATTAGAGTGTCTGGTACTTCTGTCACCTTAGAAGCCGCGCCCCTCAATTCTGTCACCCAATTTCTGGGAGAGCAGTTTGCTACAGGTCAATTATCAATCCGAGTGATTACAGTCAATGCCTAAACCATTACCAACCGCAGTTTTAAAACCCAATTCTACAAAGAAAGATTCAACCAGTTCATCAGGTATAGTTCTGGGGGATAAAGTAACCTGGAACCCAGAAACGCTGCCAAATGGTCATGCTGTCGTCATTGGTGCATCTGGATCGGGCAAGGTGACACTGTAGCTGCTGGCGATACCATTGCTGACCGTGTAGACGAAAGGGCAAAGCTGGATGCACAGCTTAAAGAACTACAGCTGTCACTGACACAAATCGAAGCTCGTCAAGTTCCAACACCTCCAGGACTTAAGTCAGTTCCATCTGTCAAGGGCTTACCTCCTGTCTCCTATGCCCAGGAGAGGGCGGCGATTGAAAAGGCACAGCTTAAAGTTCTGGAGGAAACCGCAGCACTGGATCTACAAAAGCGATCGCTGTCTGTAGCCCCACCACAGGAGACGGCAGCGCTCGAAGATGCAAAGGTCAAAACCCAGGCAGCTACTAGGGCTTTAGAAATTCAGCAACGCAAAATTGATGCAATCTCGCAGATGGAACTGCCGGAGGCGGTAGGGGAGCATGAAGCCCAGATTTTAGAACAACGTCAGGCCGAGGTGCAACAAGCCGAAGCCCAGGAACGAATGGCACAGGCAAAGCTAGAAGCTGCGAGTCTTAACGCTGCTGAGAAGGAACGTAGTTTATCGGCATCTTTGCAGGAAGCTAGGAGCGCTTTGTTAGTCGCCCAGGCTCAACTTAAATCTGCCGAGGATAGACGCAGTTATCAAGAATATGAGCATTCGTTAGCACTAGCAAAGCGAATTGAGGAAGAAAATCAAGCAAACCAGTCCTACTCTCGTCAATTGATGGAAACTGAGGCTCAAAAGCGAGATAAGGATTTTCAAGTTGCCCAGGTTAAGGGCAGGATTCAAGAGGTTGACAACAGGTTAGCTCAACTATCAACTGTTAAATCGCCATATTCCGGGCAGGTGAGGAGAATCAAGTATGTTGGTCAAAAAGATAAAGACCTCTCGGTTGAAGTTACTCTTGTTGTCAGTGGTACTGATGCCACTCCTACTAGATAGAGCAGCGATCGCTATTGCCGACTTACAAGTTAAATTGGCGCAAATGCAGCGTGACAGAGCGCAACTCAACGATACTATTCGAGAGAAAATATACTTAGCAATTTTTGATTTAGATGATGCAAAACGAGAGTTTCAAATATCTCAAGAAGTTGCTAAAAGGTCATCTCAAAGGATGCAATTAATTGAAGTGGAGTATAGATTAGGGCAGGGTACAACAAATTCTTTTCTATCAGAAACGTCATCTCTTGATAAAGAAAAAGCTACGACTTACCGCGCTTGGACTCAGTTACGCTCAAGATTAGAAAAGGTTAAATTACTAGTGCTGGGTATAGATGGATTGTAAGTAATAAAGGGCTGGCTAGCAGCCCCAAATTTTGATTACATCACGATTCTATATTTGAGGCTTGTACAGAACATTGTTAATGCAACGAGGTGCGTATCCAGTAGCAACAGCAGCAGTATCAATATCAGTACCATTAACCTGAATTGTTCCTGATACTGGATATTGTGCAGAAGAACGCAACGAAATAAATCCACAGGCATTGACATTAACTTGTCTAGAAAGTGATATACCTGGGAATGCAACCGCGTGTTGACTAAGTGGAGTTTGACCAACAATTACAAAACTACCGTCAGGAGTTTTAAAATTAGAAGCTCGTTCAATTTCTGCTACTCCATTGATACAGCGAGGGAGTGTATCTGTAGCAGAAATGTTGAATCTTGATACAAAACTTTACATATTTAATTACACTAACTCTAAAAAGTCCAAAATAGTCAACATGACATCATCTCCTCAAACCAATGAACATAACTGATTTTCTGACACATACAAGATTGTAAATAGCGGAATTTATCTAATAGCGTATGTCCCCATTGTTGTGGGATAGATAATATTTGTAAAATTAGATAAGCTATTAAACTAACGTAAATTTGTATGGTGATACCATTGACGTTTTTAGTAATTAACTTGTCGAGTTTTAAATGCATTTTTAAAAACTTCCACAATAGTTCGACTCCCCAACGTAATCTAGAAATGTCCCTAATTTCATCATCAGTAACTGCTGCATCTCCTGACTCAGGTAAATTAGTCACTAAGCGAAACTCAGTTTTCGTTTCTAAATCACAAAAATTAATCACTCTAAAAGAAAAGAGCATCATCAGATGCACCAACTTTAAGCAACCCAGTTGATTCCTCAAATTCTAGTTTCCAATTATTTTTTATCCGCAAGACAAAATATTTGTTTTCTTGTACTAATTCTTGAATAAATTTTAGTCCAGCAAATCCTCTATCCATTACTCCAACAGCATTTGTTGGTAAACTAGACATCATTTTAGAACCAAATTTATAATCATGATCATGCCCCAAATTGATGAAGTTATCTGATGGACTTCCAGTAGCTAGATTTAGGGAACTAAAAAGTTTTACTTGATGGTGTCCTAGTATCCATAACAACTTACTGGTGAGAGTGATAATTGTTGAATCAATTGGACAAATCGCATATTTATCGTGTAACTTTTTTTGAACTTTCTTCTGTACTAATTCATTTACTTTTTGGTAAATTTCTTGAAATGGTTTTTGGCTTCGATGTAAATTTGCTTTAGAGAAAGTAGAAATATCTACCTCAAATCCTGTGTTATTTAGTCTCTTAAACAAATCTCGCATACTTGTTAAGCTGTTATCCATAGCATCAGATAGCCAGCACTCAAAGAACAGACGACTGTTCAATACTGGATAATCGTTTTTTGGCAGTCCTCTCAAGATACCTTTGACAATCTTGGGAAATGAATTTATAATCACTATCAAATAGATATACTTTAATCTTCCGCCCAAAATTTAACATATTTTGGGCTATTTTTATCGGATTTTTATTAACATTCAACACTTTTGCCACTAACCCTATAAAAAATTAAATATACTTTGTAGGTTGGGTTGAGGAACGAAACCCAACAAAAATACGAAAATGTTGGGTTTCACTGCGTTCTACCCAACCTACAATCTAAATAGTGACAGTACCACCAGCAGACAAAACTTGTTTTGCTGCTAATTGTAAATTTGGAAACAGAGAGGAAACAAGTTGAGTATCATTTTGAAACAATTGCTTTTGATACTCATCTTCTATTAACTTACAAATTGTAATCGTTGGCTGCTTAGTTTTGCCAATATACTCTCTCCCACCTAGCCCCAAATAATCTATAATCCAATATTCAGGTACACCTAATAAAGCATAATCTTCAACTTTACGAGCGTAATCATTTTGCCAGTTGGTACTAACAACTTCCGCAATTAGTTTAATTGATTTCCCTGATGTGATTACAGGTTATTGTTGCCATAACGGTTCATTAATTAGTTGTGTTTGATCGAGTACAATCACATCGGGGCGAAAAGCCGTACTTGTTCCTAATAGTTTAATCAAACAGCGATGGGGTGTAAAGTATGGTAAATTATGGCGATCTATTTCTACATTCAGTTTTCGACTCGTAAAAGATGATACTTGTTCATGGGGACCTGTTGGTTCCATCTCGATTAATTCCCCATCAATTAGTTCATAATTATTGTTGTCACCATATTGAGTAATAAACTCATTAACATTGATTAGTTTTGGTGCTGACTGTACCATGATTATTTTTCCTTATGATTTCTAATGATTAAGCTGTAGGTTGAGTTTCACTGCGTTATAACCAACGTACAATTATAACTATTTTCAATCCGGTGAGGTACAAGTATCCAAATAGACCTAACCCCCTTCCCGAAGCGGGAATGGGGAACAAATCAAAGCCTCTCTCCTTTTAGGAGAAAGGTTTGGAGAGAGGTCAAAATTGTACCTCATGCTTGTCGAGAACCGCTATATGTAACTACTCATTAAAAAATCTACTTTTATTATTCCTATTTTCCACTAGCTGTTAATAATCTTGCTTGTACAGATTCTAAAATTGAATCTCGAATAAAAGCACTAGCATTAATAATTTCTATCCCTATTAAATCACCATCTTCATTAAGTTCTGCGGTAATATTAGGGCTAATTTCCACACTTCCCGCTTCCCGTTCATCAGAAATAGTTAAATGCAAAATATCCTCTTTTTCAAAATACGCCATTTTAGAATTATTCATAAATTACAAATCTCCCACTTGTTAAACGAAACTTTATTTGCTGACGAGTAGTTGTATGCACAGTTATCGGAGTAATAGAATCATCGTTGATTTCATAAGGTATAATAACCAATTCCTGATTATGTTTACCTACAACAATTTGACTTCCTGTTACTGTATCATCATACCTTTCTCCCGAAAACCTAATAATATTTTCCAAGATACTTAAATCAAACCCCCTTAACTCCGCTCTATATTGCATATAGTCAGTCCAAATAATCTTAACCATATCTCTTAAATATAATTTAGCTTACTCAAAAAATCATTTAACTCTTGCAAAGTCTCCTCCCGTTCCCGTTCCACCGTCCCAGCCGCTACCGCATATTTATCCCCAGGAAATAAAGGTAGAGCGATTTTGTCCTTACTCCTTTTAACCCTTGCCGTTAGTTCATTCTTCATTAACTTTGCTGTAATCTTCTCATCCTCTTCAGCTTCATACTCTAATAATTCCTGTGCCGTTTCCAACAACGAATCAATCTCAGCATCTTTTTGCGCGATATCACTTTATAGCTGCTCAATTTCATCAGCTTCAACTTGAAAAAATGCCTTAATAATATAGGAATCAGGGATTAAAGTAGGACTCCAACCATTTTGGATAATCGTTTTTAAATCATATCTAATGTTATCCCACCAATTAACAAACACACCCGCCACTTGAAACAAATCCAACACATTCACAGGCACTAATTTATTTTTCAAAGAATCAATCAATTCTTGTCGGACATGAGGTAATTGATTGCCATTTTTTACCTCTTGCCTTTTCCCTCTCTGATCAAGCGACGGGTATTCGTTAGGACGGGGTGAAGTAGGTGCTAAACTAGCAAAATCATCCTGAGCTTCTTGCCACCAATCAACTAACAAACTATCCATATTATCAATAATTTGACATAAATCTTGATTGCTTTCAATTAGAGCTTTTAAATCATCTTTTCCCTGAATACGATCGTGAAAAGCATAATAATCAGCATCTTTATCTTGAAACACCAAATCAGATTTTAAACCCAACTTTGCCAGTATATGAGACTTAGCAGCTACTTCCCGTTTAGGAATACCCCCCAATAAATGCGCCCTAACATCTTCCGGTTCGGGTTCTGGGGTATTATCAACATAACGACGCACGTTAAGATTCCAATCATTCCCCGCAATTTCCGCAATATCCACCAACCGCGAATA
>NZ_JADEXF010000017.1 GCF_015207245.1 Nostoc cf. edaphicum LEGE 07299 | reverse complement strand
ATTCTAAGCTGGGGGCTTGGTTGAGTTCTTTAGGTAAACCAATCGGACGAGATGGCAACTTTAAATTATGATAAATAGATTGCCAACGGTGATAATCGCGGAGAATTTCCGGGTTGGGGGGAAGCTCACCTGTGATTTCCACAGTCGGGCGGACATTTTCATCGCCAATCTGTAGAGTTACGGTAAACCCTTGTTCAAAGTTTCCCTCTCCTAACTTTAAGATGATTAACTTGTCCACAGCTAGTTCTCCCTAGATGTTGAGTATGCCCGTAGGGACACGGCAGTGCCCATTGGTGTCAACTTAAGCCCAAACGCTTATCCCATATACGCTTTACCCCACCCTAACCCTCCCCTTGCAAAGGGGAGGGAACTGGATTTCCGGCTTCTTCCCTTTACAAGGTTAGTTAGTGGGCGACAATTCTCTAGCCCCTTTAAGAGGGAACTAGATTTCCGGCTTCCCCCCTTTACAAGGGGGGATTGAGGGGGGTAATTCGACTTGTATGTACACCGTAGCCTTGGTAAAGGGAGGGGCGGTTTTGGCTTTAAACAAAACCGGGGTGAGGTGACGCTGTGAGTAACCATAAGTGAATGAACTCAATATCACGTCTTGACAAGGGTTTCACGTTAAATTGACACCAATGGACACTGCCGTGCCCTTACACCCTGCTATATATATCTTGGTTGCTAAATAGGTTGTTGTGTGTAGTGAAATTTAGTTTAAGAGTAAATAATAGAGGCTAAACGTGAAGATTTCTGAAGGTAACATTTAAAACCGCAAAATCTCTCGGTCATAGTCTTCAGGTGTGGGTTCTATTTCCCAAACCAATCCTTCTCCTAGTTCCAAAATTACTTCCAAATACAACATATCTACAGGGGTTGTTGCCGTATCTTCATTATTTTCAAAAGCTTGTAAGTCTTCCGTTAGCAGTCGAAGCTTAAACCCAGCCGGAATTTGACCATCAAGAGTTGTACTTCGCAATTCAAAACGCCAAACATAATCCTCAGAAGCGCTTTTTGGTAAAATACGTAACTCGTATGTTTGCTCTGCAATGATTATTTGCCGAGACAAGCCGAGAACTGGTTCTGCACTCCGCATTCCGGCAGGTACTACAACGAATTCTCTTTTTTCCCATCCCCACTGTTGGGCTAAATTGGCTACTCCTGTCTGCAACCATTGCGGAATTGACTGTTGTATGAGTAAACCCTGACGCAGTTCATACAACTTTTTTCGCCAACCGCTATGTGTTAAGAGCGCACCCCAGAGTGAAAATGGAACTGCCAAACGTGGGAATTTCACATCGCGATCGCCCAATCTTTCTAAAAGGTTTTCTGCCTGGGTTTTGGCAATCGGATCTAAAGGTGCAATCTCAGCACGTAAAGCTTCTAGCTGATTAAGTTGGCGTGTAACCCACAGCACATTAATATCTGGAATTAAATCTTCACTTTCCAAGCTGTAAGTGCGATCGCCAGCATCGTAAACCCCTTTTGTTTTCAGAATTTGATGGGTTGTGTAACCAAAAACCTTCATCCAGCCCTCATCGGGATTAACTTGTACTGCTATGTAATAGTCAGCAACCCACTCTGGTATATCTACCCATTCTTGCGGTACCCGTAACTCATCGTCATCCATCGCCAAGGTGGGAATTAATACTAGGCGATCGCGATCGAAAGTAATAGCTGTGCCATTGACTACTTCCCAAAAACTCGGCAATGCCGCACTGTTAGGATAAACTCTGGCGGTGGGAGCAATTTCCTCCTTGAACCAAGGCAAAAATGCTTGCAAGCATTTTTGATTTACCCACCCACGTTGACAAGCACCAGCGGTTGAGTATCGTTGTTCTTGCGCCTCTGGAGATTGAGTAATTTCCAGGTATAAATGCTGTGAGTCAATAGTGAATGGGGCAGGTGGATTCAACATAAATAATTTGAAAATGGCTCCATATAAAGACCATACTAGGGAGAGGGAAGAGACAAAATTATTTCTTGTCTACTGATTGAATTTGGGTATGGCTATATTGGACTTTAAGCCATTCCTCTAAACTTGCGTTTATCGCATCTACTACGTCTGATTTAGGGGAAATATGCAAGGTGTTTTGACTCCATTGCGTCAGAGTCAGAAGCAATGACTTTTTAATGCTGCTCAGGCGACGAGAAACAGTATATTGCTTAATTTCTAGCTGTGCAGCAATTTCTTGTTGAGTCAGTTGTTGAATGTAGTAAGTTTGTAGTACTTTTTGGGACTCAGCATCGAGTGCAGCGATCGCTTCGGACAAAACTTGGTTTAACTGAGTTTGCTGCGATCGCATATTCGCAGCTTCTTCCTGCTCAATAATTTCTGTTAGTAAAGATGTTTGCCAATCTACAGGCAATATATCTAATAAACTACCCTCATCTTCTTTGAGGGGAGCGTCTGTGGAAACAAACTTAGGATAGAGGAAAGTACGGGCAGCTTTAGCAGCGGATAATACCCAGGTTTCTATAGTTTGCTGATTGACTGCGGCAGTGGGTGAACTCAATCGGCTTAAACGTTCTGCATTATAAAGATTACTAATAGCCTCCCAAGTCTGAGCATCTGGTTTAGTCAGTTGACGAATTTTTGTATTGTTACCCGTGTAGAGTTCCTTAAAGCATTCCCAGGCTAAAACATAACTCTCAATGCTTTCGGCGTTAAATCCGGCATTTTGTAATGATTGCACTAGTCGTTTACGGCTAAGTTTATGCAATAATGCCCAGTCTGAGCAAATGTCTGCTTCCCGACGTAAGCGTAGTGCATCTTTGATAATCGATTCAAAAGCTAATTCTGCATAGGCTTTTAAATGCGAACTGTATTGAGGGTTGAAAGTTTTGAGTATTTTGTTAATATGAGCGATCGTCATCTGAAAACAGTCTGCTACAGACGACTGCGTGGGAAAGTTGAGGGCGAATTTCCTGGCAGTCCAATAGCACACCTCTTGTAAATAAGCAGAAATATGTGCAAGTGCCACAGTACTAGATTGAGTCTGCCAAACTCTATACCAGTAAAGTGCCCAAAAGGTATCTGATTTCTCAGTTGACGACTCCAGACAAACTTTCATACTGCGTCGTAGTTTGGCATCTGTTGCCCAACCACTAAATTGATCTAGATCAAATTGCACAAATGTAGAAAAGATTTCAACAATGCCCTGTCGGGGTTGCATGGAATAGTTGTCGCTGTTTGAAACATAGCTAATTTTAATTATACAG
Organism: Nostoc cf. edaphicum LEGE 07299; assembly: GCF_015207245.1. Taxonomy (GTDB): domain Bacteria; phylum Cyanobacteriota; class Cyanobacteriia; order Cyanobacteriales; family Nostocaceae; genus Nostoc; species Nostoc edaphicum_B. The sequence continues at coordinate 9,008 of NZ_JADEXF010000017.1, read as the reverse complement.
CCATACAGCCAAAAGCTAATTCCTTGCTGCATAAGGATTTTACAGATTTTTTTCCAAATTTTCTATTCTCGGTGCATAAAAACTAAAAGTCATCGTAAAGAGTGATATGCAGAGAGATTCATTTAGTAAGTATCACAAAAAAGATGCAAGCAAGGTGAATCAAAACTGACTTAATCAGTTCTGCATGGGGCTTAAAGATAATATCAATCAACTAAAAAAGGAGAAAAACCATGTCGAATATTTCTACCTCTAGCAATTCCGTTGTCGATCAAGAACAATTATTTACTGACTTAACTCCCGAAGAAGGATCTGTCATTGAAGGTGGTGCTACGCTTTGGTTGTATAGCGCTACTGCAATTCAAGCAAATGCAGACTTCGGTAGTAGGAATGGAGACGACGTATATGCCAGAATAAATGGATATAAAACCAATAAAACTAACGACGTAGATGCTGGCGAAGCCGTCACTTTCAACATAGATAGGTATTTTAGTGGGACTGCAAGCATTAATTTCTTTGATTCCGACGGCGGTTTATTTACTGGTTCCGATGAATATCTAGGCGGTTTTACTGTTGGAAGCACTCCTACAAATGGTACTGTAACAACACGCATTAGTGGAAGCGGCTCTATTTATGACGTAGTCTACGCAGTCTATGCTTAAAAAGCACTCCTGAAAACTTTGAGATCGTCAATAACTCCAGGGTCAAATTTTTGGTTCTCAGGAGTTAAATATTGGGTGTCGGGGCTTTCTGCCCCGATTATCTTGCAGAGGATGAAAGATTCCATATACAAATTATGAAATACCCAATTATCCAACAACACAGCGAAGAAGACTGCGGGGCTGCGAGTCTTGCAACCATCGCCAAACACCACGGACGCACATTTACCCTCAACCGCATCCGAGAAGCCGTAGGTACTGGTTCTAGAGGAACATCCTTGCTGGGATTGAAGCGGGGTGCAGAAGTACTAGGATTCAACGCCCGCCAAGTTAAAGCTAGTCCCCAATTACTCGACCAATTAGATCAAGCTCCCCTACCAGCAGTTATCCACTGGAAAGGGTACCACTGGGTCGTTTTATACGGGCAAAAAGGCAAAAAATATGTCATTGCTGACCCTGGTGTTGGTATCCGTTACCTTACCCGTCAAGAATTAATGGCAGGTTGGGGTAATGGCGTCATGTTACTGCTGACTCCAGACGACAGTCGTTTTTATCAACAAGAATCAGATAAAATTGGCGGACTGGGAAGATATCTGCAACGGGTTTGGCCTTATCGTTCTATTCTCGCCCAAGCGATCGCAGCTACTGCCGATGGTATCATTTCCCAACTCAATCTGCGAAACCCAGGTCAAACTGTGCGTGCTGGCGAGGAAGTATTGCAAATTGTCCCCTCTGATGCACCTCAAGTTTTGAAGGCAGCAGTGGCATCTGATGAGCAAAGTAAGTTAAAAATTGATCAAAAAGTCCAAATGCGGGTAAGTGCTTGTCCTTACCTAGATTATGGTACTCTGAATGGTCAAGTGCAGACGATTTCTCCAGATGCGTTCGGCAAAGCCGTGCCGAAGGCATTCGCTCCTCAAAAAAATGGCACAAATGCATCTATGAATGGAACTACTAACCCAAAAGCTACTGCGCCTGGTGCTTTTTATGAAGTGACTATTGAACCAGAAACTTTGGTTTTAGGTAAAGGGAAAAACCAGTATCACATTCAATTGGGTATGGAGGGTAGGGTTGATATTATTTCCCGTGAAGAAACGGTACTGCAATTCTTTCTCCGTAAGGCGAGGTTGATGACTGATTTGTAACTTTTTTTTGGGAAGTATTACCTAACCTTAAGTTTTAAAAACTTTACTCTCATCTAGTTACAATATCTGCTGAAATTAAATTAATTGCGGAAGAATTTATCAATAGATTGAGCGCATACTGACAGGTAGTAAATAAGCAGGAGAGGCTGATTCTGATATGGCAACCTGGAGAAATAGGAATTGGCGCTCAAATTTATTAGGAGTTTTTTGCATTATTGGAGCGATTGCTTATGTCATCTTTTGTTCTGAGAATCACGCCTTAGCCCAGATTATCCCTGATGAAACATTGGATGATAACTCTTCAAAAATCACTCCCAATGTCAATATTAAAGGACTTCCGGCTGACCGTATTAATGGCGGAACAATTCGCGGTGCAAACCTGTTCCATAGTTTCCAGGAATTCAATGTGGGTGAGTTGCAGCGTGTTTATTTTGCCAACCCCACAGGAATCTCCAATATTCTTACACGAGTGACGGGAAGTAATATCTCCAATATTCTTGGCACTTTGGGGGTGGATGGTAGCGCAAATTTGTTTTTGATCAATCCCAATGGCATTTTATTTGGGAACAATGCACGACTGGATGTGGCGGGTTCCTTTGTAGCGAGTACGGCGAATTCTTTTGTGTTTGGCAATGGGTTGGAACTTAGTGCAACAAATCCTCAGACTCCTTCACCATTACTAACAGTTAATCCTTCCGCTTTGCTATTCAATCAAATTACTGCTGCACCGATTCAAAATAATTCAGTCGCCCTAGCAGGATTCAATAAGTCCGGCTTTGATGCCTTTGGTTTACGTGTAGCAGATGGTCAAAGTTTGCTACTAGTGGGTGGCAACATCAGCATGGATGGTGGAAGGTTAAATGCTTTTGGTGGGCGAGTTGAGTTGGCAGGATTGGCAAGTGCAGGAACAGTTGGGCTGAATGTTGATGGCAATAACCTAAGTTTGAGTTTTCCTCAAGGAGTACAACGAGCAGATGTATCACTGATTAATCGCGCTCAAATAAATGTTCGTACAGACAATGGTGGCAGCATTGCAATCAACGCTCGGAATTTGGAGCTTTCAGAAAGAAGCAGTCTGCGGGCAGGAATAGGATTGGGGTTGGGTTCGACTGATAGCAAGGCAGGAAACATTGAGGTCAATGCAACAGGAGCAGTTAATCTTAGGGATGGCAGCCTGATTTCTAACGCTATGATCGGCGCAACTGGAAAGGGCGGAGATATTAACATAACGGCAGGATCATTTGCGCTTACAAATGCAGCTACTGTGCTAACCAGTACCTTTGGGCGGGGAGATGCTGGAAATGTCACGCTTCAAGCTCAAGATGGGGTTGCATTCATCAATGGCTCCTACATAGGTACCAGTGGTTTAGGACAGGGAAATGCGGGGAATGTGACGATTTCAACCGAAGGTGCCATTGTTTTGGATGCTCTGGACAGCCCTGGACCTAATATCACCGGTGTATTTAGTAATGTAGAGAGTAATGTAGAGTCGGAGATTGTAGGTAATGCAGGTAATATCTACATCAAGGCAGCGTCAGTTTCTTTAGCCAACGGAGCGAATATATATAATCAAAACTCAGGAAAACTTGGTAATGCAGGCAATGTGATTATCCAAGCTCGTGGTAGCGTTTCCTTTGATGGCGTAAGTATAGATAAAAGTTCTACCAGTGGCGTTTTTAGTTTTTTGGGATCTGATACTGTGGGTAGGGGAGGAAACATCAGTATCACTACAGAGACGCTTTCACTTACTAATGGCGCTCAAGTAGCCAGTAGCACTTATGGGCAGGGTGATGCAGGTAATATCACAATTGATGCTCGCAATACCGTTTACTTTGATAACAGTACTATATTTAGCAGGGTGGAAGAAAAAGGTAGAGGACAGGGAGGAGATATCCGCATTAGTGCCAAATCACTCTCTCTTAGTAATAATGCTCAACTGCTTGCTAGTACCTTGGGACAGGGAAATGCAGGAAGTATCATAATTGATACAGCAGATACTGTATTCTTGGATGGTAATAGAACTTTTGCCTTGAGTACGTTAGAAAAGACAGGCGAAGGAAGGGGTGGAGACATCCGCATCACTACAAGAGCGCTCTCCCTTAGCAATGGCGCTCAACTAGCTAGTAGTAGTGACGGTAATGGTAATGCAGGTAATATCATAATTAATGCCCAAGAAACCGTTTCCTTGAGTGGAGATGATAATATTGCCTTCAGTACTTTAGATGATGATGGCAAGGGTCAAGGTGGAGACATTAACATCACCACAACATCCCTTTCGCTTACTAATGGCGCTCAACTGGCTGCCAGCACTTTTGGAAAGGGAAATGCGGGCAATGTCAATATTGATGCCCAGGACATTACCTTTGCTGGTGTAGGTCGTAATGGCTTGTTTAGTGGTGCTTTTAGTAGTGTAGAATCTGGGGCAGTTGGTGACGGGGGTAACATCAATATCACAACTGGCTCCCTTTCTTTAAATAGTGGTTTTCTGAGTGCCAGTTCATTAGGAGAAGGAAAGGCAGGCAACGTAAAAGTCGAGGCAGACTCTATCCGTCTCGATCAAGGTGGTATTGTATCTTTAACTACATCTGGTAACGGAGGAGATATTGTCGTATCGGCAAAAGATATCTTCTTGCTGCGCCGTGAAAGTCTGATTTCAACCACCGCAGGCATTGCCCAAGCTGGTGGTAATGGTGGCAACATTACCATTAACACTCCTTTCCTCGTTGCCGTTCCCAATGAAAATAGCAACATCACCGCCAATGCCTTCAAAGGCTCTGGTGGCAAAGTCACAATCAATGCTACTGGTATTTTTGGTATGACAGTTCTGAGTCGAGAAGACTTGGTGCGCCTTTTGGGAACTAACGACCTAGCTGAACTCGACCTTCAAAAGCTTCCAAGTAGCATCACGGCAATTTCTCAGACAAGTCCTACTTTAAACGGTCAGGTAACTATCAATACTCCAGATACTGACCCTAGTCGCGGCTTAATTCAACTACCCTCTAACCTCGTTGATGCATCCCAACAAATTGCCCAAGGTTGCACTCCCAGAGGAAGACAAAACGCTAGTCGTTTTATCGCTACAGGACGCGGTGGATTACCCCAAAGTCCTAACGAGCCGTTGCGGGGACGAGCAGTAATTACTGGTTGGGTAGATTTGCCCGCACAAGCAACAGCCATCACGGATAAATTATCTACTGCATCTATGACCAAATCTACCGATCCGATTGTGGAGGCTCAAGGATGGATTGCCGATGCTAATGGTAATATTATGCTCGTGGCTCAATCTCCTCAAAGTTTTTTTATTCCCCTGCCATGTCCTGTAGTCAATAATTTGTTACTCCAATCGGGGGAGGAATTACGATGAAACCCAAGAGCGATCAAAACAATCAAATGCATTACCTAATTTTAAGTTTTAAAAACTTTACTCCGATCTAGTTAAAATATCTGCTGAAACTAATTGTAGAAAAATTGATCAAGACGGCTAGCTGAAAACCATTAATGTTAGAATAGGTGCTGCTGGATACAGGCTGGAGATTTGAGGCTGTCTTGAAGACGCGATTGTTACTGTTATTTAGCACTGTGTACTGTTTTAAAAACCTAAAACGGCTCTTCTCTGATGCCTTTTGAATTAAATCTTTGACCACACCGTTCGTATTGCTAGATTCTAAACGGTACGACAGTTCATCATTGGTTCCCTTAAAGTCGTTCATCTTATTGAGGTAAGCATCCAAGAAATTTCGCACAACATCCTCAGCATCAGTTGAGTTAAGACCATTCTCTTTAGCTACCAACAGAATGGAGACTGCCATCCGTCGCAAGTCCCAAACGTAAGGGCCAAGATAGCCCTCATCAAAGTCGGTGGTGTCAAAAACGTTGTTGTCTTTGCTATCTCTTATCGCTCCAAGATTTTGCAGATGCATATCTCCTTCTAACCAGATGGCTGAGGTTAAAGAGTTTACAAATTCTGAACTTGGTAAGGTCTGCATATCACGATAAAAAATGTGAGCCGTCCCCCGATAAAAGGTGAAAGGGCTGTCTTTAGCTGTCATCTTTTGCATCTTCGTTGCCAGTTCTTGAGGCAATTGAGAAGCAAAGGGATGATTATATTGGTAAATTTCATTTACTACCCAAGTTGAACGGGGAGTTGCAGCTTGAACTGGAGATGCAAATCCCAAAATTAAAATCAAGACAAATACGATGATTGCAGATATGTGTTTAGGCATGATAGTTTCTGAGGCGTAAAAAAACTCTTGTGTAGAGAGAATCATTCAACAACAGTTTTTTAGCACCTTCAGCCATAGTTCGCAAAGTAATTTAAAGCACAACGCAATAACTATTCACTCTCAAGTATTGAGGGGATTCAAAAAGGTAAAATTATAAAGAATCGTTACAACATAATCATGTCAGCTATCCAAACAACTGTAGTTCTTGCCATGACGGCCGATGGAAAAATTAGTGCCGTAGATCCGAAAGCGCCCCGTGAACCCGATGTAGTCGATCAAGCACACTTGGAATATCAAGCCTCCCTTGCCGATCTATTGCTGGTAGGGGCAGGGACAATTCGGGCTGAGGGGGGAGCCTTTACAATTCGCGATCGCGAACTGTTGGCAGCGCGTGAGGTTCGGGGTCAGTCTCCTCAGCCGATTACTTGCGTTGTTTCAGGTTCCCTGAACTTATCGCCGGACTTGCCTTTTTTGAGTCAGGACATTGAGCGATGGATATTTACCACACGGACTGCTTTAGAGCGCAGTTCTGATACAGCAACTTTGCAAAAACTGGCTGAATTAATTGATTTGGGAGATACAGACCTGGACTGGGATCGGGCCTACACCTTGATGGCAGAGCGGGGTATTCACAAAGTCGTTGCTTTGGGAGGTGGCTCTTTAACAGCTGCTCTAGTTAAGGCAGGGCGAATTGACGATTGGTGGTTGACCATTTGGCCGGTCATTTTTGGGGGAAAGCACGCCCCTAGCCCAGTGGAAGGAGAGGGTTTTCTTCCCTATGCTGCTCCTCATCTAGAACTCATAGAAACTCGTCAGGTTGGAAGTGAGTTGTTTTTACACTACCGTACAGTCAAGTGAAAACGCGCTACCAGAATTAAGCACTATGAGCGTTGATATTAAAAAGCAGGGGAGCAGGGGAGCAGAGGAGCAGGGGAGAAGTTGCAGTAAGCTTTTCGCCCTCTGCCCCCTGCCTCCTGCCTCGCATCAACCAGGGGGCCAATCCAACTGCCGTCCTCCCAAAATATGCAAATGTAAGTGATGGACTGTTTGACCGCCGTCATCACCAGCATTGATGACGACTCGATAACCATTTTTTAGTCCAGCTTCTTGGGCAACACGTTTAGCAGTTAACAAAAGATGCCCCAACACAGCATGATCCTCAGATTCAGCCTCAGCTAGTGTGGCAATGGGTTTTTTGGGAATGACGAGGATGTGAACGGGCGCTTGGGGATGGATGTCTTTGAATGCCAGGGCTAAATTATCCTCATAAACAATATCAGCGGGAATTTCCCGACGAATGATTTTGCTGAAAATCGTTTCTGTACTTTCACTCATGCCAATCTACCTACTAATCTGCTAGAGATTTTATATTAAGTCCGCCTAATTACTTATCACTGACAAAATTTGATTATGCGGGTAATACCATTTTGGATTTTAGATTTTAGATTTTGGATTGTGAAACATCCACTGGATAAGTGTTTCAGTTTTCCATCTGTCGCAATCATTTTTCAAATTGGTATAACATCCCTATTTACTGTTCGGTTAGGTTTTTTCAGGAAAAAGCTATGAAAAAACCTGCTAACCTTTTAAAAAGACTAGCAGGTATGGCTTATCATCAATCGGAGCGGCGGGATTCGAACCCACGACCTCCACTACCCCAAAGTGGCGCGCTACCAAGCTGCGCTACGCCCCGGTCAGAATTCCTATCATATAGCAACACTGTAAGATAATCAAGAGGCAATTTTAAAAAACCTTAAGCATCCCACTAGCTTGCAGTAAATCTGGAACAGCAGAAGCATTCCATTTACCTTCTACACATCGCCCTGTATTCAAGATGAAGCGCAGACTGTAATCATCAGGATAGCCTTCCACTTCCATCCATAATAAATCGCTTTCGGCTTCACAAGTAATTTTTTCCTCTTCCATCAGTTCAGTTGCGAGTTGCTTCATGGTGTCTGCTAGCTGTGCTAGTAGACGACAAAAATCATTTAACTCGGCTTCGGTTAACTCAATTGCCCAATCATCTGTACCAACTAAACCTTTAAATTCGAGTGTATCGGGGTTCCAGCCAATACGCCAACCCGATCCGGTTTTGACAACACGTTCCATAAAAAGTGAGGAGTGAGGAGTTAGGAGTTATTAATTTACAACTTATAACTCTTCTATTACTTAAGTAGTTCAGCACCTCCTCGTTGTGGTGGCTGCGGGGTAGTTGATGTAGTCGGACTGGGTGCGGTATCGGGGTTAGGAGGTAGTGTATTTTGGGAAGCAGGATTAAATATATTGACTAAGACTTGTACTAGGGCATCTCGCTGGCTGCGGGTGAGGCTCTTGATGGCTTTGCGATCGCCTTCTATCGGATTTTTCTGTAGTGCATCATTTCCTGGATAGGTAGTATCATACATAATTTCGTTCGCACCCAGGTAATCAGCTAAAGTCAGTTTCCAATCTAAGCGATAAATTGGGGCACGCCCTTTGGTGTAAATGTGATATCTAATTAGACGATTTGCTAAGGTATTGCTTTCGGCAACTTTCCGATTTTCTTTGCTGATATACTTATTTTCCCGTGGAAAATCTGGCAATTGCTGATACACTAACTGCCAAACATCGCCGGGAGTGATTCTCTGGGCAGAAGCAGGTTGAATACTAAATAAATTTCTATGTATTAATTTATCCGCCCCTGAACCCAAAACAATTACACTCACTAGTATTAAGGTAAGCAGTAGTGGTGTTAGCGGGAGCGGGGCGTTTCGCTTGTACTGAGTTGTGAGTTTTGAGAAAATTGATTTAAACAGAAATTTTTTCTTTTTCATAGAACAATATTCTGGGTGTTGCTGAGTGAAAATATGAATTTGCTTTATTCAGAATTCAGCACTCAGCACTCAGCACTCAGCACTCAGCACTCAGCACTCAGCACTCAGCACTCAGAACTCAGAACTCAGCACTCAGCACTCAATCTTATAGTTCGCCGATAATTTCTGGTT
>NZ_JADEXF010000016.1 GCF_015207245.1 Nostoc cf. edaphicum LEGE 07299 | reverse complement strand
CTTAATTAGTTATAAATAGCAATTAGGTCTTTAGGTAGAAGTGTTTTACATTACATACCCCCTAAAGTATCATCAGTTCTCGCAGTAGAAACCAAAATTTGGTCAAGCGCTTCGGCAACAATAAAAATTTTTTACTACTTGGTCTGCTCAAATGAGCTTGATAGAAATTTAATGGATTTGCCTTAAAAGCAATATGACATTTGCTGATGGGCAACTATTTCATGTGTAAGTCTTGCTATTTGATTTACTTTTATAGGATGAGAAAGGCATCCTTGATAGCGTGGCAAGCAAGCTATCTAAAAACAACTAGGACAGATGTTGAATAATAGGAAAAGCTCACTACCATGTTTAACTGCTAGCATCGCTTTACGAGTGCTTCTAGCTCTGACACCCACCCTTGGCGTTTTTACTATTGCGATTGAGCCAATACTAGCAAGCCAACCCGCTCCAAGAAACAGGCTCACGCAACTTGAAATTCGCCTTCTACGGGATTTAATTGACGGTCACAACTTTGCAATTGAAATGTCGGAGGTATGTTTGCGGAGGGCTACACTTCAAGAATTGAAATCGCTTTGTCGTCAGGTCATTACCGCTCAACAGCAAGAAATTCAAACGATGCAGTCGTGGCTTAGTAACTGGTATGGCATCTCGTATTCACCAACATCGAACAGATTTGGTCAAAATGTAATAAATCAGCTATCAAGGTTGAGTGGAGACGATTTTAATATCATGTTCATGAAGACTTTGACCTCACACCACTGGGGTGCCATTATATTTGCTGGAGAGATTATTGACCGCAGTTATCATGTAGAATTTGTAAACTTAGGTGCCAATGTTGTCACTCAGCAAACAAGGGAAATCAATCAGCTGCGAAGCTGGCTCAAAAAAATCTACAATATAGACTATGTTGGAGCAGCGGCTGCGGGTTCGGCTGTTGATCCCCCTAACACTGAACACAATCTTCTTTATCCAGAGTCACATTCAGATTAATTAACTAACGTGTAGTAATACATGAAAGTGCTTTACCCCTGTGTTACTAGCTGAACCTTTTAGAGGTGTGCTACGTCTAGTTTTTATCTCTCGACGTAGCAACAAACCGTAAAATTCAACTCTTGCAACACTACCCTTACTTCAAGGCTTTGTTATGCTTAAATTCCAAGAATTTCGGCAATAAAATTGAATAGCATCTTAGTATCAACTTATGATATTGATTGATTCTCAAAAACTGCTTTTGGTACTTTGCCATCCTCTACAACTGACATAGTATGTTTAGGCAACAAGAACTTACCAAACTTAGCATATAAAGCTGGTAAGACCATTAAAGTTAATGCTGTAGAAGTAAACAATCCGCCCAAAACCACTACAGCTAAAGGCTGTAATATTTCTTTCCCTGCACCTGTACCAATTACTAAAGGTATCATTCCTAAAGCTGAAGTGAGAGCCGTCATCAAAATGGCGACCAATCGCTCCGTTGAACCCTCAAAAATTACTTGCTGTAAAGGCATTCCCTGTGCAATCTTGCCGTTGTAGTTATCTACTAGCAGTAGTCCGTTACGTGTTGCTACACCAAATAGAGTAATAAATCCTACTAAGGAAGCGATAGAGATAATCCCGCCCCCCAAAGCAATAGAAAATATACCTCCCACCAAAGCCAAAGGTAAGTTAATCATGATCATCAGCATGGCAGCAACAGATTTAACTGCGAAGTACATTAAGACTGCAATGATGACCAACGCTAATCCCCCAAAGACTAGCAAATTTTGGGTGGCTCGTTGCTCTGATTCAAACTGACCGCCGTATTGGATAAAATACCCTGTAGGTAACTGTATCGACTGACGGACTTTGTTTTGAATTTCCTCCACCACAGAGCCTAAATCTCGACCGGAGACATTCGCAGAAACAACAATCAAGCGAGAAACATTTTCCCGATTAATTGTGTTAGGGCCAGTTCCATAATCAATACTGGCGACCTGAGCTAGAGGTATTTTTTGCCCTGTAGGTGTATCTATTAACAAATTGCGGATGATATCTAAATTATTGCGTGATTCTAGCTGTAACCAAACCACCAAATCGAATAATTGTTGGTCTTTGAGAACTTGTGATACAACTCGTCCATTAAGCGCAGTTTCTACCATCTCAGTCAGATTACCAACAGTTAAACCATAACGAGCGGCTGCTTCTCGGTTGAATTGAATTTGCACCTGTCTAATGGGGACTTGGGGTTCGAGTTGTAAATCCACTAGTCCCAGAATTCCAGTCATAGCCGACTGAACTTCAGATCCGACTTGACGTAATTGGGCTAAATCAGGGCCAAAGATTTTGACTGCGATCGCACTTCTTACCCCAGATAATACCTCATCCATGCGGTGCGAGATAAAGCCGCCAATATTGGCAGCAACTCCAGGAATCTTACCAAACTCCTCCCGCAGCTTCTCAATACTCCCTTTTCGATCTTTTAATCCTTCTGCACTCAATTCCACATCTAAATGTCCCAAATTCACCCCCCCTGCATCCGCATCACCAGCAGCGCGTCCAGCTCGTAACTGCACCGTCTTAAAACGCTTGTCGTCTTTCAGCGCATCTTCCAACGCGAATCCAACTTGGTTTGTCGCCTCCAGAGAACTTCCTGGATAAAGCAGAACTGTATTCACTAAGGATGGTTCTTGAAACTCTGGTAAAAATACCCTTCCCAAACTCGGTAAAATTACCAAAGAAGCTACTAATGATGCTCCCGCAACTACCAAAATAATTGTGGGGAAACGGATGGCAAAATTGACAAGAGGTCGATAAATGCGTTGTGATAAAGCACTTACCCAAGTATCATCGGCGGGTAATTGACGATTTGCTAGTAATATCGCACAAAGTGCAGGGGATAAAGTCATTGCCACTAATGTAGAAGCAAAAATTGATATCAAATAAGCAACACCCATTGGCGCAAATATTCGACCTTCCACACCTGTAAGCATGAAAATTGGTGCAAAGACAACGGCGATAATCACCGTTGAGAAAATCACACTAACTCTAACTTCTACAGAAGTATCATAAACAACCTTAAAGGGATGCACCGGATTACTTGCTACTTGGTTCTTCCGCAGACCTCGATAACAGTTTTCCATATCTACAATCGAGTCATCGACCACCGAACCAATGGCGACAGCCAGACCACCCAGCGTCATCGTGTTGATACCCTGGCCAAATAAGCCCAGAATCATCATGCCAATTAAGACTGATAAGGGAATGGCGCTGAGGGTAATAATCGCGGTGCGCCAGTTCATCAAAAACATCAACAAGATGATGGAAACGATGATAATGCCATCGCGTAGAGAACTGGTAACGTTTTCAATAGCAGCTTCAATAAAGTTTTCTTGACGGAAGGTTTCTATGACTTTGACATCTTTAGGTAAACCTGCTTTAATTTCGGCGATCGCCTTTTCCACAGCTTTAGTAACCGTGGGAGTATCATTCTGTGGCTGCTTGTTGACCATCACCACAATTGCTGGCTGACCATCCAAACTGCCATCACCACGTTTTAAAGCTGCGCCAATGCTGACATCTGCCACATCTTGTAGTAGTACAGGCGTTCCGTTTCGTGCCGTTATTGCAGACTTCCCCAGTTGCTCAATTGACTCGATGCGCCCCAAGCCACGAATAATTAGCTCTTGGTCTGGATTGACTAAAAACCCACCCGCAGCATTGATGTTAGCTCCTCTAGCCGCAGATGTGACTTCATCTAAGGTGACATTGAAAGCTTTTAATTTCGCTGGGTTAACCAATATCTGATACTGGCGAATATCACCACCATAAGCAATTACTTGGGAAATACCCGGTACAGCTAGCAATCTATTGGTGACATCTCGGTCAACTAAGCGCCGCACTTCCATAAGTGGGGTTGATTCAGCAGTGAAGGCGTATTGTAGAACTGTGCCAATGGGGGAAGAAATAGGCGAAATTTGGGGATTTTCCACGCCCTCTGGTAATTTTTGCTGTACTTGTTGCAATCGTTCTGTTACTAGTTGACGAGCTTGATAAACGTCAGTCCCCCATTTAAAAATGACTTTGACAACGGAGATGCTGACAGCAGAGGAAGAACGTACTGTTTCTACCCCTGGTGTACCATTCACTGCACTTTCAATCGGCAAGGTAATTAGTGTTTCTACTTCTTCTGGTGCTAATCCTGGAGCTTCGGTTTGAATTTCAACTTGAGGCGGAGCAAAGTCAGGAAAGACATCTAGGGGCATCTGGGTGAGGTTATATGTACCCCAAATTGTGACTACAATCGCTCCTAGCACAACTATCCAACGTTGGATAATTGACCACTTAAGGATAGCATTTAACATATTTTGTTCAATTAATGTTCAATAAAATTACGCCAAGGTTGAGTTCAACTAAGATTGTGGATGCTGAGAGTCTTTTTGCTCATGCACAACTGTCGATCTAGATAAAACTGGCGACTTAGAGTTGTCGTCATAAATCTCTGTTTCAGAGACAGGAGGGTCTAACTCTGAGTTATTTATTAGTATTAAAGGCGACTTACTGCGACGACCAGCCCAAAAAGTACCTGCCATAAAAGCTAGAGTAGCTAGAGTAGCTCCCCCTCCTGCTGCAATCCACCAGGGTAGTGGTAAGCTAAACGTTTTAACCTCTGTTGTCTGTGAGGGAACTGCACCATGCTCATCTTCTTTTGGTTTGGTATCACCTCGCAGAGATTGTGCATAAAGTTGCGGTGCGCGCACAGTGACAATCATATCTCCCTCAAATAAGCCACTCTTGACCTCAACCATATCTCCAGAGGTTTGCCCTAAAGTCACTTCAACTGTTTGGTAAGCATTACCATTTTGCACGTAAACAACTTTCTTACCATTCGCGTCAACCACTGCCGAGGTAGGAATAGCTGAAATAGTAGAGGACGTTTGGTCTGTTAAGACTTCTAGCTCGGCGAACATTCCTGGTTTGAGTTGCCCACTAGAGTTATTCACTTCTGCTTGTACTGGTACAATTCTTGTTTCTCCTTCTACCGCCGTACCAATTCGGGAAATTCGTCCAGAAAAGGTACGCTCAGGCACACTAGCTACTTTTAGAGTCACCCTTTGACCAGTTTTTACCTTGCTTAAATCTTTTTCATAAATGTTAGCTGTGGCGAAAAGCCGACTGTCATTGGCAATCGTCATCAATTTACCACCTGCATCATTAAAAGTTTGACCAATAGTAACTTCTCTATCAGCAACCTTACCAGAGATGGGAGCGGTTACTGTTACTAGTCCCTTAGCATTGGGAAGGTTTTCCAGCTGAGCAAGTCGAGTTTGATAACTAGTGTTACTGCGATTAATATTTGACTTTGCTAGCTGAACTGATGCTTGAGCGCGTTTAAGTTGATTTTCTGCCCCGATAACGTCCCGACGGCTGTTAGCTTTAGTAAGTTCGGCTTTTGCCTGCGCTAGCTGGGTCTGGGATTCTAAAGCATTGCGTCGGGGTAAAGCCCCTTCAGTGGCTAACTGTTTGTCTTTGTTGTACTTTTCTTGAGCAAAGTCAACTTGACTCTGTGCTTGGGCAATTTCAGAGTCAGCTATTTGTTGATATCTTTGGTAATTTTGTTGAGCCAGTCTTAAGTCAGCTTCCGCCAGTTGTAAATCAGCTTGACCTTGTGCTAATTTGTCCTGAGATTCCACACGTAACGTCACCAAGCCTGGACTAGTAACAACAGCAACAGGTTGACCTTTCTTTACTGACGCACCTGGTTCCACCAACAATTCAATAACTTTCGCCCCTTCAATTGGGGTGGTCACTTCTACTTTTTGGTTAGGAAGAGTCTCTATTTGTCCAGTAGTTTTAATGCCAATAGCTAACCTTTGACGTTGGACTGGCTCGACTTTAATCCCTAACCGTTTGGCTGTGTCGGCATCAACCTGAATAGAATTATTAGTTGAAGTGGCTTCACTTCCTCCTTGAAATTCGTCTCCATGTCCGCCATGAGCCAGAACAACTGCGGGACTTGCTAATAACAACAGGCTCAGGAATGTGCCAGAAAAACAACGAATAGCTGTAGGTGTTTGGGAAAGCAGAGAGTTAGACATCGCTACTAAAAATCCTTGAGTATGTATGGGAGAGAAGAAATTGCGAACGGTCAAAAGTACTTTTAAATTTTAGAAATACACTCTTCTACTAGTCTTTCATTCAGAAATGAAATTAGGATGAAATCGAGCTTTGACCGCTCTTAAAATCAAATCGCTCTAAACATTACTAAAATTTACAGCACTTACGGCAGCTATGAGGTACATCCCCAAATCTGAAAGCTTTGATAGGAGAGGGCAAGGAGAAAAACTGTATTGCATAATAGCCGGAAGCGCTGTAAGGGCAGCAAATATTTCTTGTCTATTGGCTCTGCATACTCGCTTCATGCTTCACACACATACTTTTGCTTACTGGTTATACCAAGTTTTTCGCCACTGTTTCATTTCGTTAATCTCTGCTTGCTGTGAATCAATAATGCTTTGAGCCAATTTCTTGATTTCAGGACGCTTAGACTTACTTACTGCATCTTGAGCCATCGTAATTGCACTTTCATGATGGGGAATCATTGCATTTATGAACCGCAAGTCAAACTCAGTATCGGCGGCTCCTAAATCCATATTCATCATCATGCCTTGCATTTGTTCGTCACGCATTGCGACTGTTTTACCTGTTTTCGCATCATAAGCCACCGGGGTACTGCTTGCTTCGGGATACCAAGCTGTGCGCCACTGTTTCAACTGAGCGATTTCTTTATCTTGATCTTTAATAATTTCCGAAACCAACTTTTTGATTTCAGGACGTTTCGATTTCTCCTGTGCAACCTTCGCCATCTCCACTGCTCCTTGGTGGTGCGGATTCATCGCATCAATAAACCGCAAATCATAATTAGCATCGGCTGATCCTAAATCCATTGCCATATTATGGTTCATCGTGCTACCACCATGATTCATCATGCCACCGCCGTGATTCATCGGTTGCTTATTACTAGTATCAGTGGCGGTGGTAGTAGGGTTTGATGCTTGGTTTTGGGAAGTAGTTGTAGAACAGGCTATTAACAAGCCGCTGGGAACAGAGGCGATCGCTACTAAGGTCAATGACAAAAAGCTGTTTTTCAGAATAGAAAGTTGCATAGTGATTATCTAAATGTTTCCTGATTTCATTTTGCAATCTCCAGTTTACTGGAGAGTCAACCCTTTAAGTGATTTATTTTTTGCTTAAGTAATAAAATCATCTAAGTAACTGATTGCTGACAATGCAACTGTTGTACTTACTAGATAGTTTGACAGCCGAAGATGAAATTAGGATGAAATTAAAGGTTCCTGCTCTCAGCAAAGACTAGCTACAAGAAATTAGAAGATTGTAGTACATTACTACAAAACCTAAAGTTCTAATTCTTTTGTGACACCTCGCTTTGATTTGCCGACCTTAGCTCCAGAGTTTAGATATGGCAAATAATTATGTTATGGAAGTAACGTATTTAAAATAATTTGCGTTTATAGTAAACATAAGTAAATCTAATATGATAAAGCTAAAATTATTGATTGGAGGAATAGTACTCATCCCGCTAGTCGCTGTCTTATGTGACCTTGGTTTCAGAAGATTTTGGTTTTCAGAACGCTCAGACCATCAAACATTAGTCAAAAAACCAGAACAACTCAGTGCCAGCGCGGTGAGCAATCAGCATAGTTTGGCATCTAATAAAGCTATTGTTGCACAAGTGAACAGTTACATCTTTACAGTCCCTAATGAGTTTCAGGGAAAAATCATTCAGCAGGCACAGCTGAGTAAACCAGACAAAGTTATTGCACTGACTTTTGATGATGGCCCCGCACCTAAATACACGCAACAAGTGTTGCAAATCCTGAAGCAACAAAATATTAAAGCAACGTTCTTCTGTGTGGGAGAGATGGTGCATTATTTTCCCCAAATTGCCAAGCTAGAGGTAGCCGATGGCCACGCGATTGGTAATCATACGTGGCATCACTGGTATCGGCATATGAACCTGTCTGTTGCTGCGCGTGAGATTGAGTCCACCGCAACAGCTATTTACCAAATTATGGGAGTAAAAACTTTTCTGTTTCGTCCGCCTTATGGCATCCTCAACAATGGTGTAGCTGATTACGCTCAAAAGAATAATTACGCTGTTCTCATGTGGTCAGATGACTCGATCGACTATCGCCGTCCTCCAGTATCCAGACTCGTCAATAATGTGCTGAAGGACGCAAAGCCTGGTGGCATAGTACTGATGCATGATGGTGGTGGCGATCGCTCACGCACTGTTAAGGCTTTACCACAAATTATCGCTTCACTCAAACAGCGTGGTTATCGGTTTGTAACCATACCAGAATTGTTAGAAATACAGGAACAAAAAACACCGTTGGTAACAACAGCACAGTTTCATAAAGGGAATAAAGGTACATAAAATATCAACTCATTACTTTACCTGATGCAAGCTATCTGTATTCTTTTTTTATACAAATTATCTTGTTTTAATTACTTACTTCTAAATTTAGATTAAACATTCTTAAGAAAATACTCAAACATCCATATTTACATATCAAGATGAAATTAAGATGAAATAATTATCAGCCGTTGGAAATAAATTACAATCATGCCATTAGGGAGATGAAGTTTACCCTTGGAACCTCTTAAGTTGAGGCGAGAAAGTTTTGTCATCAGATGTGTATGGCGATAGCATAAATTATTTACCCTTTTGCTTAGTATAAGGTGATAGTACGCAGATACGACAGCGGCTTCAAACTAGAGTAGTGACCGCATAAACACAACGCAAAACAATCACTACAAGGAAAATTAAGGAGGGAGAATGGCTAATATTGGTTTATTTTTCGGCACTCAAACAGGTAATACTCAAACTGAAGCGGAAACAATTCAAAAGGAATTTGGTGGAGAAGACGTAGTAACGTTAAATGACATTTCACAAGCTGAACCAAATGATTTTAAGGATTACAGTTATATCATCATCGGTTGCCCTACCTGGAATATTGGTGAATTGCAAAGTGATTGGGAAGATTTCTATGATGAGCTAGATAACATTGACTTTAGTGGCAAAAAAGTTGCTTATTTTGGAGCAGGCGATCAGGTTGGTTATCCTGACAGTTTTCAAGATGCAATAGGGATTATAGAAGAAAAAATTTCAGAAAAGGGTGGTGAAACAGTTGGCTATTGGTCAATAGATGGTTATGAATTTAGTGAATCTAAAGCCGTCCGCGATGGTAAATTTGTAGGTTTAGCGCTTGATGAGGATAATCAATCTGATTTAACGAATGAACGAATTAAAGCTTGGGTCGCTCAACTTAAGCAAGAGTTTGGTTTATAAAAGGTATAAAGTCTCGCATTGAACAGGCGCAGTTCTGAACTAGCCTTCTCACTCAAGCTTATTTAACTTAGGTAACGTTGATAATCATTGTTAAGCCACCCCCACCTTCCACCTCAACGTTATCGTTTGTTGCGTGATGGGCAATGTGGCAATGTAGCAACCATTTACCCTTTTCACGAGCTGTCCAAATTACGTCGTAGCGTTCACCGGGAGCTACATTGATAGTATCCTTTTCAATTTGGGCAGTGGCCGGTAGGAGATTGCCATCTGTTTCAATAATTTTGAATGGGCCACCATGAATATGCATTGGGTGGATGAAGGCATTATTTGAGCCAATGAAGCGGAAGCGGATTTTTTGACCAATTTTGGCGTTTATAGTTTGGGTAGAGGGATAAGCTTTACCATTAATCGTGAAGAAGTTAGGCATTAGCCCTTCCATCGGCATTGCTGGGAAGGTGTAGCCTTGCTTTACTGTCCACTCTTGAAGCTGAACCACAAAGTCTTGATCGTAGGTAGGAGTTTCTGGTTTATTCTTGGGATCGATAATTAATGCACCGTACATCCCTAAAGTTTGCTGGCGGTCTACATCTTTGTGAGAGTGGTAAAAGTAAGTGCCTGCTTGCTTAACAGTGAATTCGTAGATATAGCTTGCACCAGGTGCAATTGGCTTTTGGGTAACATCGGCTGGCCCGTCCATATTGTTAGGTAAAATCATGCCATGCCAATGTACTGTCGTTGGTTCTGGTAAGTTGTTCTTGACTACAATCCGGACACGATCGCCTTCAGTAACTCGAATCTGCGGCCCCGGAACTTGACGGTTGAAAGCATAAGCAGCTACCTGAACATTTGGTAAAATATTCCATTTGATCAAAGAAGCATCAAGGTTAAAGACCTTCACACCATTCTCTAGCTTAGGCGTTAGAGTCTGATCCCCCCGTGCATCAACAGGGGCAGTGTAGGCTATCTTTGTCAAGTCTACTGCTGCCATGTCTGCCATTGCTTCCATACTCATATCAGAGGTCATAATCATTCCTGGGGGCATGACTAAACCATTCATTTGAGTGACACTACTCATGGGTGCAGGCGATAGCGATGATATTGGAGTCGGAAATTTGGTGCCACTCATATTCGTCCCAGGCATTGACTTGTTGTCGTTATTCATATTCATCCCAGGCATGGATTGGTTGCCCATATTCATTCCCGGCATGGACTCAGGCTGCATATTCCTAGCACTCATGGTAAAGTTGCCGTAGAGTGCGGCGATAAAAACACCAAATGCTAAGGCTAATAGTGTTAACAGCGTTACTGCTAGAAGTTGCGATCGCGTTGCTTTGGGTTTCATTGACATACTTGCGTGCGAATCGGCAGCAGAAGAATTCATATCTATATTTCGACGGGTTTTCATAGTTACATTCCTTCCATAGCCTGGTCTGTGTCAGCATGGGATGCAGGTACTTTATCGGAAGTTGCTGTAATTTCTTCTCTTTCAGCAGCTAAACTGTGACCACCTTTACCTAATGCCCGGACGGTTCGCATCCCATGTTTTAGACCAACAGCAACGAGCCACATATTGACGGGAAAAGCAACTACAAATCCTACTACAGTTGCCAAAGACATCACACCCCAGAACCGAATTGAGGTTGCCTCCACCGCTGTCATATCATGGCTCATCAGGATCACCATCACTGGAATCATTCCCGCCATCACTGCATTCATTGAGAGCCATTCCGGCATAAAAGAACGCCGGACGGCTTTGAGATATGAACCACCCAGCATATCTTTCATAAACAAAGATTGAAAAACAAACAGCCCAAAAGCAAAACCGAAAAAATACTCAGAAATTACATCAAGCCACATGGGTAGTCCGAGGGTCATGGTAATTGCAGCAGCAACGATAATTCCCGTTGCATCACCAGCTAAACAGTGAATTGTCGAACCAACAGTCTGTTTCCACAATGGTTTGACAAATTCCTCATGCTGCATTGGAGCTGGTTCCTTACAAGACAGAATGTACAGCGCTGCGCCAATTACTCCTGTGTAGAGAGTCACTAATAGCCATCCCCACTTCATTACAGTTAGTTCAGGATTACTGGTGAACGCATCCCAGGCTACATAGACCACTGAGAGGACTGTCAGACTAAACCAAACAATCAAAACACTATCAATCAAAGCAGAGCTTTTGAAGTTTGCCTCATTCATGCCAGACATATTCATGCTGGGCATATTTGAGTTGATCGCAGGCTGAAATACAGGGGGGCTTTGAGCAATAGAATTGGGAATGCTCTCAATAGAATTAGGTGACTTTTGACTTACTCCCAAGCGTGGCGTTATTAGCACTAATCCTAGAGTTAGTGTCAATAAAACTATCCTTAAAATTGATTTGGAGCGCATATTTACCTTTGAATTTACAGCAAGCCACTTCTTAAAAAGCGTCTTTCATTAAGGAGTACTAGCTGGATATAAAAATCAGGTTTGAATCTTGGTAGGTATACTAAGCCTCTAGGCTTTGTTAACCGAGCTTTGGACTAATCTGGATTTTCAGAAATCAAATAGAAATCCTATATACTCTTGTCAGTAGCAAAAATTAGCGCAAGGTGAAAAACTCTTCCGCAGCTGAAGGATGAATACCAATTGTTGCATCAAAATCTTTTTTAGTGATACCTGTCCGAATAGCAAGTCCAAGACATTGAATAATCTCAGCAGCGTATTCACCGACCATATGAGCGCCGAGTACCCTGTCTGATTTGTTATCAACTACTAATTTAATCATAGTTTTCTGTTCCGGTTCAGCAATGGCATCGAAAAGAGGTTGAAACCTTTGGGAATAGCAGCGTATTGATTCTCCAAATTTTTCGCGTGCTTTAGCTTCAGCCAAGCCAACCGTAGCCGCTTCCGGTCTAGAAGAAAGTGCTGAGGGAATGCACTCTAAATTCACAGTTCGGGGCTGATTACCAAACACAGTGTCAGCAAAGGCACGACCTGTGGCAATGGCGACAGGAGTCCAATGGGGTCGGTCAGTGCAATCTCCAACAGCAAAAATATTAGCCTGAGTAGTAC
>NZ_JADEXF010000015.1 GCF_015207245.1 Nostoc cf. edaphicum LEGE 07299 | reverse complement strand
ATATTGAAGATAAAGAACTTAAAGAATTATTTGAGCTTGCGGACACAATCGGCAACAAGCGATATCACAGGCTAACTCATGAAGATTTTGAAACTTATAGGAAATTCGATTATTGGCGGTATATTAATGGTGATTTTGAGTGTGGAACAACTCAAGAAAGCAAAGATTGGGTAAGAGAAAATTCTAACTGGTATTGTCCAATTTGTGGATCTCACTACTCTGACAAAGGTGGCAAGACGATAGATCACAAGCTACCTCGGTCACAGTATCCTTGGTTATCAATGGAATTCAGGAATTTATGGGTCATTTGCCAGGTTTGTAACAAAGAAAAGGGTGAAATGCATTGGTATAAATATGAACACTATATATTTGTTCGCTATCCAAATCTTTATCTTGCTGTGAAAATGGCACGCCCTAGCCAGTTACTCCAGTCTCTGCAAAGATTAAACCAAATAGTGTAATCATCTATTGCTTTGATGTGTGCTGGGAAATCTAACATTCAATAATGAACACTGTATTATCTTGAGCCAGAATTGAGTTCAGAAGAGTTATCTGCTAAAATATAGTCAAAATGTCTAAAATAGTCAAAATTGCTATGCAGACCTACACTCTCACAGATGCTCGTAACAAACACGGTGAGGTTTTTGACAAGGCTGCTACTGAGCCAGTTCTACTAACTAAGCAATCACGGCCTAGCCACGTGATTATTTCAGCCGAGAGCTACCAAAAATTAATGAATCGGCTGGAAGAATTAGAGGATATGGTTTTCGGTCAAGCTGCTGAAGTTGCTCTGAGTCACTCCAAAATGATTGGTACAGAGGCTTTTACATCTGCATTAGAGCATTTAGCTAATGGCGAAGCTTGATGGTCTAGCAACTGTTCTTGATTTTCTGAACGGTTTACAGCCTAAAATAGCAGCACAGATTGCAAAAAAGGTTTTGGCTTTGAATGTTGAGCCTTTACCCGCTGATAGTGAGCAGCTATCTGGTTATCAGGGTTTATATCGAGTTGATAGTGGTGAATATCGAATTATTTACAGGTATTTTCCCGATCGCGATTTAATAGAAGTGATTTTAGTCGGTAAGCGCAATGATGATGATATCTACAAAAGATTGAAGCGTTTACTCGGTTCAACTTCGGGTTTCATTAAAAATGCTAGAATCGCTCCAGCACTAATGCTTTCAGGCATCTTTGATGACTCTCGACTTTCCCGACTCTCTGATTCTCGATACTGCACTTTCAGTTTCTGGATTAACTGACTATATCCGCTTGCTGTTAGAGCAAGATGAACAATTGCGGCAAGTTTGGGTAACTGGCGAAGTTTCCAGTGCTAACAACCATCGCAGCGGTTTATTTTTCACGCTGCAAGATCCCGATCGCACCGCCGGAATTAAGTGTGTAGTATGGAATAGCCAATTGCCAAAACTCGCCCAAATGCCTGTTCCTGGCGAACAAATAATCATTTTGGGCACCATTCGCGTCTATCCGCAACGGGGAGAGTATCAGTTATCAGTTTGGCAAACTCTACCTGCTGGTGTTGGTTTACAGGCGTTACGCTATCAACAACTCAAAAATCGCTTGCTGGCTGAAGGGTTATTCGACGCGCAAAGAAAGCGATCGCTCCCCACTCATCCCCAAACGATCGCTGTCGTCACTTCACCAACTGCGGCTGCTTGGGGTGATATTCAAAAAACTCTCAAGCAAAGGTATCCAGGTTTACACGTTTTGTTTTCTCCGGCGACAGTACAAGGCGATCAAGCGCCAGAATCTATCGTTAAGGCAATTGAGCGTGTGGAAAGAGATGGACGCGCCGAAGTGCTAATTTTATCGCGGGGTGGTGGCGCGGTGGAAGAATTAGCTTGCTTTAATGATGAACGAGTGGTGCGATCGTTGGCTAGTTGTTCTATTCCTGTAATTACTGGTATCGGCCATCAACGAGATGAATCTTTAGCAGATTTAGTTGCAGATGTATGTGTGCATACACCGACTGCGGCAGCAGAAATGGTTGTATCAGCACTTTCAGAATTGTATACTGAACATCGGCAGCGAGTTGTGGCTTTACATGAGGCAGTGCATGACTTTAGAGAAAATGCTGAGAATAAACTGCAAGTATTGCGCAATCGTTTGCGACGTTTGCGGTTAGATCGGCAAGTGCAGCAGGAAGTGGAAAAGCTTGCTTGGAAGCGTCAGCATTTGGTGCAAATTACGACGGGGCGATCGCAGCAAGCAACGCAGCATTTAGAATTATTGCGGCAGAAGTTGGCTAGTCTTGACCCGAAAGCGGTTTTACAGCGTGGTTATGCGGTGGTGAGAAGAGAAGATGGAGCGATCGCTCGTTCGGCAACGGAGTTGGCTGTGGGGGAGGAGTTAATGATTCAGTTGGGGCAAGGTGGGGTTAAAGTGAAGGTTATGGAAGTGAACGAACCGCAGAGGCGCAGAGGACGCAGAGAGATTAATGGTTAAACGTAAGGGTGCTTCTAGTTCTGAGGAAGGTTGGAATTATGAGGCGAAGGTTGCTGAAATAGAGGGAATTATTACTCGCATTGAGGCGGGTGAGTTGGAATTGGAAGCTGTGTTTGACCAATTTGCAACTGCTGTGGAGTATTTGCGTCAGTGCGAAGGTTTTTTGCAGCAGCGACAACAGCAGGTAGATTTGTTGATTGAAACATTAAGCCAAGAGTAGCATCTGGAGACTCCAGTTTGAGTCTAGGCTAGTGTGAATACAGGAGTTTGCTTTTAAGTCAGGTATAAAATGCAGGACTCAAAATC
This sequence comes from Nostoc cf. edaphicum LEGE 07299, assembly GCF_015207245.1. Classification (GTDB taxonomy): domain Bacteria; phylum Cyanobacteriota; class Cyanobacteriia; order Cyanobacteriales; family Nostocaceae; genus Nostoc; species Nostoc edaphicum_B. The sequence continues at coordinate 9,826 of NZ_JADEXF010000015.1, read as the reverse complement.
TCAGACAGAAAGAGTTTCTGCCTCCTTGAAGCCAGAGTTCTAATGAGGAGTTGGATAAACAGAGAATGACTGATGAAATCATTGATTTGACAAACTGCGATCGCGAACCAATTCACATTCCCAGTTCGATCTAGCCTCACGGGATTTTACTGGTTTTGCAAGATCCCACGCTGGAAATCCTTCAGGTGAGCAGTAACAGTCAAGAAGTTGTTGGTCGTCAACCTGATGAATTGCTGGGCAAGCCGCTGTCAGATTTACTCAATACTAAGTATATTCAACTGATTCAACAATGTCTCGCAGAGGATTTTGAGAGCGTTCAATGCGATCGCGCTCAGATCAATGAACTGTTCAGCAACCTGATTAGCAACGCTATTAAGTACAATGATAAACCTGAGAAATGGGTCGAAATTGGTTTTATTGAAGGAAATGGGGAAAGCAAAGTTGCTCCCACTTCTGTAACTTTCTACGTTCGTGATAACGGTATTGACATCCCCCAAGAACATCTCGACAAAATCTTTCAAATCTTCCGCCGCTTACATGGACGGGATGACTTTGGTGGTGGGACTGGCGTAGGGTTAACCATTGCCCGCAAAATTGTGGAACGTCATGGTGGTAGAATTTGGGTGGAATCTACACCAACTGTTGGTAGTACGTTTTATTTTACCCTGTCGGCGGAGGCAAATACATGACTCAAATTTCAGCCTCCCCGATCCCGGAAAAGCCACTACTTTTAATTGTCGATGATTCGCCCGCAAAGCAGATGTAAAAAGCGAACCAATAAATCTATCAAATATGCTAAAATCCTGGCATCATAAGGGTTTGACCATTTCTTGAAAAATGTCAATTTTCTATGTCAACCTGCGGAATGTGGGTTAACATCTACTTGATTAATTAATTCACAATGTCTCAGCAACAGCGCGCTCTCTTAATTGTCGATGATTCCCCAGAAGATCGAGAACTCTATCGGCGGTATTTACTGCGCGATCGCGAATATTCGTACACTATCCTAGAAGCAACGCTGGGACAACAAGGGCTAGAACTTTGGCAGCAACATCAGCCCGATGTAGTATTGCTTGATTATCGATTGCCCGACCTAGACGGACTAGAATTTCTGGCACAATTGCAACCCTCAATGCAACAGCCTTGCCTACCCGTGATTGTCGTCACTGGGCAGGGCAATGAGGCGATCGCAGTTAAGGCGATCAAAGCGGGCGCACAAGATTATCTTGTCAAAGGGCAAATTACTCCAGAAGGGCTGCAAATAGCGGTAAATGGAGCAATTGAAACAGTGCAGCTACGCACCCAACTACAACAGCGTATTGAACGAGAGCGCGTAGTCTCACATATTACCCAAAAAATTCACCAATCGCTAAATCTGGATGAAATTCTTCAGACAACTGTAGCCGAAGTGCGAGAATTTCTGCACACCGATCGCGTCTTGGTTTTTCAGTTAAAACCTGATGGTAATGGCACAGTAATAGCAGAATCGGTTGGGGCAGAGTGGCGATCGCTGCTCTCGTCTACTATCTACGATCCTTGTTTGGCTGAGAGCTACATCGCCTCGAATCGACTTCAACCTGTCAGGTACGATCCCGCCTTTATCAAAAATTATATCGAACGCTATTATCAGGGGCAAGTAACGGCAGTATCAAATATTCACGATAGCAGTATTGACCCATGCCACGGTGAATTGTTGACGCAGTTTCAAATCAAAGCTCATCTGGTTGTACCAATTCTGCAAGATAACCAGTTTTGGGGATTGCTAATTGCTCATCATTGCACCTCCCCTCGGTTTTGGCAGCCCTTAGAAATTGACTTGCTTAAAGAGTTGGCAACTCAGATGAGTATCGCTTTACGACAGGCAGAACTGTATCAGCAGGCACAGCGCGAACTAAAAGAACGCCAACAGGTAGAAGTAGAACTACGCCAGAGCCAAGAACGGCTGCGATTGGCACTATCAGCCTCTCGGATGGGAACGTGGAACTGGAACATCCAAACGGGAAAAATTTCCTGGTCGGATAACCTGGAAGCCTTGTTTGGACTGGAACCAGGAGAATTTGACGGTTCATTCGAGATGTTTGCCGCGCGAGTCCACCCTAAAGATCGCGATCGTGTGCTGGCAGCCGTCAATCGTGCTGTCGCCACCGGAGAAGACTATGACATTGAATTTCGGGTAGTATATCCCAACGGCACGATTCGGTGGGCACTCAGCCAGGGTAAGGTATTCTATGACCAAGACGGGCAACCAATTCAGATGGCTGGTATCGATCTAGATATCACCGAACGCAAACAGTCAGCCGAAACTCTGCGCGAGAGTGAGGAACGTTTTCGGCAACTTGCAGAAAATATTGATGCGGTGTTCTGGATCAGAGAAGTGTTGGAAAATCGAGTCAGTTATGTCAGTCCTGCATATAAACGATTGTGGGGATTGAACCCGCAGGAATTGTATCAAGGACAACAAGCATGGGGCGATCGCATCCACCCAGAGGATCGAGAAGCAATAGATAGAGCGTTTCATGAAAAAGCTGTCGCCGGGAAATTTGATGAGGAATATCGGATTATTTTACCCAATGGTAGTATTCGCTGGGTTCACGATCGCTGCTTTCCACTTCGAGATGAAACAGGAGAGATTTATCGGTTTGCAGGTATTGCCGAAGACATCAGCGAACGCAAACAGGTAGAGCAAGCCCTGCGAAACAGTGAAGAACGCTTCCGCACCTCAGTTGAAAATATGCTGGACTGCTTTGGCATCTACCAAGCTGTACGGAATGAGCAGGGACAGATTGTTGATTTTGTGACTGAATATGTCAATAGTGCGGCTTGTTTCAACAATGAAATGACTTATGAGCAGCAGATTGGGCGTGGGTTGTGTGAATTACTACCAGGGCATCGTGAAAGTGGATTGTTTGATGAATACTGCCAGGTAGTAGAAACAGGACAGCCGCTCATTAAAGACAGTTTAATTTATGAAGATGAGTACGGAAAACAACGCTTAGTTAGAGCCTTTGATATCCGCGTGGCTAAATGTGGAGATGGATTTGTTGCCACTTGGCGAGATATCACTGTTCGCCAACAAACAGAAATTGCCCTGCGCCAGAGTGAAGAATTTAAAAACCGCATTTTAGACAGCAGTCCTGACTGCATCAAGGTATTAAGCCTCGATGGGCGGCTGCTGTACATGAACACAGGTGGACTGTGTTTGATGGAAATTGATGACTTAAATTCCTATCTCAATACTGAATGGCTCGGTTTCTGGGCAGGCAGTTCTCGGCGACAGGCAGAGGAGGCACTCGCTGCCACTAAAACAGGCAAAGTCAGCATTTTTCGCGGATACTGCCCAACTGCAAAAGGCACTCCGAAATGGTGGGAAGTGGTCGTTAGCCCGATCTTGGATGGCTCTGGGCAGCTGGAACGAATCTTGTTGATTTCACGAGACATCACCGATCGCAAAAAGATAGAACTCCTGTTGCAGGAGAGCGAAGCCCGGTTGAAATTGGCGTACAAAGCTACGCAATCGGGATTATGGGACTGGGACATTACTCGCAACAGAGTTCATGTATCTGAAGAGTACATTAATCTGTTTGGGCTTGACCCAACCACAAAGGAAATCACTTATGAACTGTGGTTAAGCTGCCTGCACCCAGACGATCACACCTCAGCCAATGAAGCGGTGAGTCACACCATCCAGCAACAGCAAGAGTACTATGAAGATGATTACCGCATTATACATCCTGATGGCATTCGCTGGTTAGCGTCTAGAGGTCAGGTTTTCTATGATGCTGCGGGCAATGCGGTACGGATGGTAGGCAACGTGCAGGATATCACCGCTCGCAAACAAGCTGAAATCGAACGCGATCGCCTATTTCAACTAGAACAAGCTGCCAGAGCCGAAGCCGAACGCGCCAATCGGATCAAAGATGAGTTTCTGGCCATTCTCTCCCATGAATTGCGATCGCCTCTCAACCCGATCCTCGGCTGGACAAAACTGCTGCAAACCCGCAAATTTAGTGCAACGAAAACGGCTGAAGCTTTAGCTACCATCGAACGCAACGCCAAACTACAAACTCAACTGATTGATGACTTGCTCGATGTAGCCAAAATTCTGCGGGGCAAACTCAGCATTGATGCGGCTCCTGTGAATTTGCCATTTGTGATTGAATCTGCGCTCGACACAGTAAATACAGCAGCCCTTTCCAAATCAATTGTGTTGCATTCAGTACTGCCGAATATTGGGCAAGTCTCTGGAGATTCCAACCGCCTTCAACAGATCGTTTGGAATTTACTTTCCAACGCGATCAAGTTTACTCCCAAAGGTGGACGGGTAGAAACCAGATTAGAGCGAGTTGACGATCTGGCACAGATTATTGTTAGTGACACTGGTAAGGGCATTAACCCAGATTTTCTCCCGTATATTTTTGAATCATTCCGTCAAGAAGATGTCTCAATTACTCGCAAGTATGGCGGGTTAGGATTGGGGTTAGCGATCGTCCGACAGTTGGTTGAGGCGCACGGCGGCACCATCACAGCTGTAAGTCCTGGTGAAGGCTTAGGAGCCACCTTTACAGTCCAGTTGCCACTACTGAATGTTGAACCTGAAATCAAGCAGATAGATGAGTTGCCACAACCAGCACTCGAACTCACGGGGATTCGAGTTCTCGCAGTTGATGATGACCCCGATGCTCGTGAGCTAGTAACAGTATTGCTTACTGAATACGGAGCAAAAGTGCTGACTGTTGCCTCTGCGACGGAAGTATTGGCAAACTTGGAGTCATTTCAACCCGATGTCTTAGTCAGTGATATTGGGATGCCCAAAGTCGATGGCTATTCTCTGATTCAACAGATTCGCGCTTTAACTCCCGAAAAAGGGGGAAAGATTCCCGCGATCGCTTTGACTGCTTATGCCAGAGTTGAGGATTCCCAACTAGTGATAAGCAGTGGCTATCAACTGCACCTTACCAAGCCCCTCGATCCAGAAGAGTTAGTTCAAGCTGTGGTGGCACTTGCACACAGTAAACTAATGCCAATTTGAAAAATGATTGCGATAGATGGATTCACACCAAGCCAGACGTACCAAGACAATTCCCAATCCAAAATCTAAAATCCAAAATCTAAATCAGTTAAGCATTTTTTCTCTTCTCTCTGTTTCCTCTGCGCCTCTGCGGTAGCCTTCGGCAAGCCGCTTTGCGTCTACGTTAAAAAAGTTGACTTTGACAAAGAGTTTTAGCCTTAACCCAAGCGTATTGTGGTATAAACCATCCCATTCCTGAAAATAATTAGGTTTAACCTTCAATCAACACCTGTGTTTGGATCGACCTTCAAAAGTACTTCTCGAATAATGGCGGAGCGCTCTCTGGCAGAGTGCGCCTCCTCTTTGAATCTTTGTGCCGCCAAGGTTTGATTGCGAGCCTCCATCCTTGCAGCCATACGATGTGATAAAGAAGCTTTCTCTTCCAATGCCCTCAAAGCGATCCATAGTGCATCCTCTACCTTATCAGACTGCGTGGCCAGCAAAGTTTCTGCTGAATAAGCATGACCCGTGCGGCACCGGAAGCGCAACAAATTTCCCTCTTCGATTTCCCAGAGCATACCGCCGCAGTCAGGACAGCCAAAGGTTGATGGTTTACCAGGTCGTTCGCTTTCGTTTTCTACTGCTTCCAAACTCAATTGCGCTATTTCAGTTTCAAACTCCATCTTGCTAGGTACCGGGTTTTCTGGTTGTACTTCCATTGGCGTATTAACTAAAGCTACTAAAATAGAAGGAATATCTGAAAGTGGCAGGATATGGTCAATATCCTCTACGTTCTTGATCGCATTACGTGGCATATCAGCATACAAAGCATCGTCGGGATTTTGAACAATTGCCACGCCGCGCCGCATTTTTACAGCCATTAGTCCCGCCGTGCCGTCGTCAAGGAAACCTGTTAGTAGCACAGCAATCACTTGTTGCCCATAGGCTCGTGCTGCACTGCGAAACAATGGATCGATCGCGGGACGACAACGGTTTTCTTTTGCTCCCCGCGTCAAACGCAAATATCCTCGTTCTACCAGTAAGTGGTAGTTAGGCAAAGCCACATAAATCCGACCATGAACAATAGCTTCGCCGTCCTGAGCGTGAGACACTGGCAAGTTACTAGCGCGACTTAAGATTTTTGGCAGAACACTTGTGCCCTGACTGGATACATGAAGAACTATAATCACAGCAGCATTGAGGTTGGACGGCAAATGCTTGACTAGATAAGTCAGCGCTTCAACTCCACCTGCTGATGTTCCAATGACAATAATATTGTGTTCAAGCATTAATGTAACGATTTCACTAGCATAGCAGCGTAGGCAACAAAAGCACATTTACTGCCAATACTGAGAATAACGCAACCAAAAAACTTGCTCAACTAGCTTCGAGAGGATTTATTCTTAATTTGAGGAATCAGACTTTAGACGAATAGCACGAAATGCAATTTTGCGTCTCTAAAAGGGTTTTAAATACTTATCTGCTGAATAAACATTTGATGCTCTACTGAACTTAGCCCTTTCTGCAACACTGTCAAAACTTGTTGCATATTTCCTGCAACTAATGCTGATACATCAAGCCACAATCCTGGAAAAACTTGACTTTGAATTATCCCTAACCCATTTGGGATCAGTGCTACGTATTCACCATTTTGCAAGCTGAACCAACTAACAGTGCTATCGAAAACCTGCCAAACAATATATTCCTGAATGCCATTGCGACGATAGGCACGTTTTTTATCATACAAATCTTTGCTAGCACTGCTGGCGGCAACTTCTGCTACTAATTCTGGCGCACCTTCCACGTATCCATCAGTACTTAGATGAGATGATCCGCCACACGCTGCATCGATTAACAAAATGGCATCAGGTTGGGGTTCATTATCTAAATCTAGCCGCACAGTTGGATTATCGCCCAATCTGACACCAAATGTGGCTACTTTATAATTTCCCAGCCAAATCATTAAATTACCATGCGGTTCGGCGTGTGGTTCAAAGCGCAAAGGTGATCCCACGTAAACGACTCCTTCAATTAATTCAGCTTTCTTAAGGTTGGGCATGGCATTATAGCGACGCTCAAACTCTGGACGAATGAGGCGATCGCCACTCTCAAGAGGCGGAATGTCGGAGGTAGAATCAGTTGGAGTCGAATGTTGTGGAGACGTGTTGACCACGATCGCAGGCAGTAGAGGTGGTTAAATTGATTGTATCGTAGTATCATCGATATCCGAATCTGCTACCACAGGCGGTTTTTCTTCCTCTAACGCGCTTGGGTTATTAGCCTAAATTTTAACTTTTGAAATTAAAATAAATTATATTGTACAAAAAAATACAAACCATTTTCTTGCCATGTATTACCTGAAGTATCAACAGAAACTAAAGGAATACCCCACTCAACAGCAGCAGTAAAATTATTACCTTGTAACCACCGCAAACCCAAACCAACAGCAGCTAGAGTGTTAATATTATTTTCATATCTATTGAAGGAATTACTCCAAGCACTACCAACATCAACAAAAGGAGTCACTTGTAGAACTCCCTTCCAGGAACGCACACGTAAAATTGGTAGTCGTAATTCGGCAGAAGCAAGAGCGCCATTATCTCTCGACAACAAATCTTGACGGAATCGCCGAACACTATTTACACCACCTAAACGAAATTTTTCTGAAGTTAAAAGTGTTGTGGAAGCTAGTTGCACATCGCCACGAATCAAAAGTAGGGTATCAGGAGCTAATAGGCGTACCCATTGTGCTTGGCCTCGCCAAGCGAAAAAACGGCTATCAGGAGCGGTATCATTGATTGTGGCATTGAATGCATCAATTCCCAAACTAAATTGAGAACGAGCGAAAATTACTTCTTGGCTATTACGGGAAATCCATTCTTGAAAGAATCGCAGGGCAGATACTCTGGTGCGTCCTTGGGCATCAGCTTCTGATGAGAGTTCAGAAAGGGGAATACCATATTCTTCTAGAATAGAAGAGGAAATTTTACTTTCTCTATGATAAGCAGTGATTCCAAGAGCGAATTCTTGGTTAGGAGTTTGGAGTAGTGGCTGGCGGAATGTGAGTTCGTAACGTTGGGGGGTTGATTCAATATCTAGGAAATTAAAAGGATATTCAATAATATTGGCTGGTCTATTGCCATAGCGGAAGGTGAGAGTGCCATTGTGGGGATTGAGGGGTAAGCTGTAACTGGCATCTATAGCATTACTGCCATCAGTATTGCTGTATGCTAACGATATACTATCTCCAATTCCCAGTAAATTGGATTCCTTAACTTGCAGTTGGCGACGAAAGCTACCAGAATCAGGGGGAGGACGATTGTCCAGTACTATTTTTGTATTGAATGTATCTGCCTCAGTTACCTTGATGGCCAGTAAACTAGTATCGGTTCGTGAGCCAGCAAACAGTTCAGCAGACAAGCTTTTAATTAAAGGATTAAGCTGCAATAGTTGCAGGGACTGTAATAGGCGTTTTTGATTCAAAGGGGTGGATGCACCATTAGCTATACGACTGCGAATATAATTTGGGTTAAGTCGCCTAGTACCAGTGACTTGGATATCCTCTAATTTGCCTTCGATTACCTGGATTCGGACAACACCATCTGTGAAAGTTTGTTCAGGAATATAAGCTTCAGAAGTAATGTATCTCTTTTGATTGTACAATTCGGTAATTTTGGAACGAGCTTCTAATAATTGTGTAAAAGTAATCGGCTTGTTGATAAAGTCCTTAAGTACCTCATTCAACTTTTTTTGGCTAAAAACCGTACTACCAACGACTTCAAACTGTTTAACAGTGAAAGTGTGGGGAATTTCGGGGAGTGGTTGCTCTAGTGTGGGTAGCCTTTGCTCTGGTTGGAGTAATTGAGATGGAGGGGGTAGTTGCGGTGCTGGAGACGGTGGTATTGATTGTGTTTTGGTTGGTGGCTGGATATCCTGCACTCGCCCAAGTAACCCAAGCGAGGGAGAATTATTTTGAGGTAACTGCGCCTTACCGGGTGTAGTTGTGATGCTGTTAAACAACATCAGCAAACAAGACATGGCAAAAGCATGAGTAACTTTAGCTACCATAACACTGCATAGGCTTTTGCCTGGAAGTATAAGGAGTAAGAGTGGTTGGATTAGCACTAAAAACTATTTGTCCAAAGGCATTTAGCGTCACTCCTGTGGCCTCAACAATACGTTTAGGAATGTAAATAGTTGGTTTAATCCTGACAGGTAGTAGGGAACGCTTCTTGTTACTGGGTTTAAGAGATACCCAATCTATTTGTATTGCATCAGGGTTGAGAATATCTTTAGGATTGGATGGTAAACCGCCGCGTCCGAGAATAACAAACTTGCTTTGAGCATAACCTGGACTGTAGCAGCTTGGCCCAAAAATAATTTCATTCGGGTTGAGAAAAAACAAGTTAGGAGAGCCATTGTCTTCAATCAAATCGTTGTCAATCCCGCTAATCGAGGTAAATTGAGATTGAGCAAAAACACGCCCTTGCAAAGAAACAATAAATATACCCGTCAAAATTAGAGAACTATACCAAAACCGCCAATTTTGAGTTATTCCTGACATAACACCCCTCAATTAATCAGTAATTTGACCGTGGGTAGTAGTGCATAGTAACGATCAACTAAATAAGTACAGGTTTTGAATCCTCGTAAATTGGCAAAGGTATTGACCTTTTACTGACAATAATTCTAACTATCCTTAATCTCGAATTGAATGTCTGACATATTTTGTTTTTAGCAAACAAATCTCTTGCAAAAGTCCCTTCACGCGCTAAAATAACGAAATTTTGCAAGAGGTCTTAATCATGAAACCATTTC
>NZ_JADEXF010000014.1 GCF_015207245.1 Nostoc cf. edaphicum LEGE 07299 | reverse complement strand
AGACAGATCTCCCGATGATTTAAAGTGAAAAATCACTTAGAAAATAAACGCTAAAACTTGAAGAATCAAATAGGCTGAGATAATAGCATTAGGATTAAATAGTTTTTGATAGGACAAAACAATGATTACCACTGAATTATCTAACGTTGGCAATATTATCCAGACTCAGCGAGATTTTTTTCAAACGGGCAAAACTAAAGATGTGAATTTTCGCATTGAACAACTGAAAAATCTTAAGCAAGCAATTACCCTGCATGAACAGTCAATAATCGAGGCATTAAAAGCGGATTTACATAAACCAGAAGTAGAAACTTACCTTACAGAAATCAGTGTAATTAAGGATATTGATTACGCCATCAAACATCTTCAAAACTGGACTAAACCCCAAAAAGCAGCGGTTTCCTGGGATTTTTTTTCATACTCAGCTAAAATTTATCCAGAACCATTAGGGGTTGTCTTAATCATCGGTCCTTGGAACTATCCATTTCAGTTAATTATCTCACCGTTAATAGGTGCGATCGCAGCCGGTAATTGTGCAATTATCAAACCTTCCGAAATTGCTTCTCATACGTCTGATGTCATTGCTAAGATTATTGCCAAACATTTTGACCCTGCTTATCTTGCAGTAATTGAAGGAGGCGTGGAAGCAAGTCAAAAACTACTTACAGAAAAGTTTGACCATATCTTTTTTACTGGTGGTACAGTCGTCGGTAAAATCATCATGGCAGCAGCGGCAAAATATCTCACACCAGTGACTTTAGAATTGGGTGGCAAAAGTCCTTGCATAGTAGATACTGACATTAATCTCGAACACACTGTCAGACGAATTACTTGGGGGAAATTCATTAATGCTGGGCAAACTTGTATCGCCCCTGACTATCTTTTAGTTAATAAAACAATCAAGAAAGATTTAATAGATGGTCTGGAAAAATCTTTAAAAGAATTTTATGGCGAGAATCCAGCAAGCAGTCCTGATTATGCCCGCATTATCAGTGAAAAACACTTTGAGAGATTAGTTAGTTTTCTCAAAGATGGAAAAGTTGTCATCGGTGGAGAAAATCAACCTTCAGAGCGTTATATTGCTCCAACACTAATTGATAATGTCTCCCTAGAAGATTCTGTCATGCAGGAAGAAATCTTTGGGCCCATTTTACCCATCATTGAATATACTGACATTGCAGAAGCGATCGCCTTGATTAACTCTAGACCCAAACCCTTGGCGTTATACTTATTTTCTCAAGATAAAAACCTGCAAAAGCGAGTTTTGCAGGAAACTTCCTCTGGTGGAGTTTGTATTAATGACACAGTGATGCAGGTTGGTGTCTCGTCTTTACCATTTGGTGGAGTGGGAGATAGCGGTATCGGCAACTATCACGGCAAAGCTAGCTTTGACACCTTTTCCCATAAGAAAAGTGTATTGCAAAACTCCTTCTGGCTCGATTTAAAATGGCGATATGCTCCATATCAGGGAAAATTGCCACTAATCAAGAAACTTCTAGGTTAAAAAGGTTAAAGGGTACAGATGATAGGGTACAGTTTTTCTTGACTGTAACCTATAACCTGTAACCTATTCCCTTCTGAACTATTAAATCCCAAAAGCGTTGCTGTAACGCTCCTCAGCCCAAGGTTCACCACGACGATGGTAGCCATTGCGCTCCCAAAAACCAAGTTCTTCAGCAGCTAAAAATTCCAAACCATTAAGCCACTTAGCACTTTTCCAAGCGTAGAGGTGGGGCACAACTAGCCTCATCGGCCCACCGTGTTCAGATGGAAGGTCTTCACCAAAGACTTTAAAAGCAAAGAAGTTTTCTTCGCGCAGAAAATCTTCTATGGAAATATTGGTGGTGTAGCCGCCATAGCAGTGTTCCATAACGTGGGCTACTTTCGGGTCTAATTCAATCAGACCCATGAAATCTGTAACTTTAATGCCAGTCCATTTGACATCAAGTTTAGACCAGCGCGTTACACAGTGGAAGTCAGCTGTGAATTCGTGTTGAGGTAGCGCCATAAAATCTGACCAACTAAAGGTAACAGATTTTGCTAAACCCCAAACTCGAAACTCCCATTCCTCAGTGCTGACTTGGGGAGTTTCGCCGTAAGTTAATACGGGAAAACCTTTAGCTAAGTGTTGACCAGGAGGGACGCGTTCGCTCTCTTCTTTGCCTGGTTTCTGAAAAAATTTTCCTAGCATAGTTAGAGAAAAATAAGTTTTCTCAAGATGTTTACAAGCTTTTTTGCTGAATTGCCAACAGTATCAGATGTTTTACTCTTTATATGGACTCTTGAATGATAGGTAATGGGTAATGGATATTTCCAATTACTCACTACCAATTTTTTTCGATCTAATGAGCTTATGTAGAGTGTCTATGATTCATAATGCAATCAGGAAAGCTAAGAAAAAGCATTTATCTAGCGATCGGAACTTTGATTGTTGAGCTTGGCAATCAAATCTATCGGTGCTGTTCGTGCTTTTCCTGACTGAGAAATTATGATTCTTCTTCCTCTTCTTCAGCAGTTGGATAAACAAATGTAGAACGTCCAGTCAAAATTGACTTGCCCAGAGATAGGGCTTTCTGAGCTTCAACGACGGCTTTATGCCTCCAGGTAGCTCGACGTTTATCTCGTTTTGATTTGGAAGTTTTCTTCTTAGGAACAGCCATGTCAGCAGATATCGCGATTCTTGACAACCTTCTTATTCTAGGCCATCCACTGACGCCAAAGACAACAGTTGAGTCAGGAATAAGTAAGTTGGGTTCAGACTGACACTAGGACGCGGGAACAGAAAGAATGACTTTCTTTAAATCCCCCAAGGTTCCGAGCCAAGAAAGCTTTGGCTCGGACTTCTAGCTCAACCCGTCATTTTGGTGTTGACACAGCGCTAGCTGCTGGAACTTGATTGGAGTTATTTTCAAAGAAAAGTAAAGATCGCGCAGTTTTGAAGTAAGTGGCCCAATTTTGAGCATCAGGACGCGATCGCCATTGAGGACGACTGACATCTAATGTCAGGACTGGTGCGATCGCTCCATAATTTTGTACGGACACAATGATGGAAACATCTGTCACCAAGATATCTTGGTCGAAGCTCCTTTGAGCGGCTGCCCTAGCGACCGCTTCCGCTCTCCTGAGAACGGTTTCATAGTTTTCTTCTGGCAGGCGGTCAATAGCTAGATCGACTCTAGCGGTGTAAGCTCGCACAACCTGCGGTGCGATCGCTTCCATCAAAAACCACGCAGGAACAGTAGATATGAGCAAAACTACTAAAGGAATTATCCGGATTCTTCTGGCAATTTGGCTAATAACTGAAAAGGGAGCGAGCGATGATGGTAGGTGAGCAGAAATTTTGCTCATGACCTTCTATCTCCTTAGTAATGATCTGTTATTGAAATTAGGTAAAGGTATTTTTCCGGCTAACTAACGTAATAAAAATTACATTCTAACTTAAGATTCAATCAGAATCACCTAGACTATAAGACATAGGTTAGCTTTGTTTTTTTGGCAAAGCCAACCGCAATTTTAAGACCAGCAAACAACAATAACTGACAAAGAGCGGGATGGCAAATTACTGGGCGATCGCGATTGGTATCAATCAATATCAGTTATTTCAACCTTTAAGTTGTGCCCAAGCAGATGCTGAGGCACTAGAAGATTTTTTGGTGACAGAGGCAGGTTTTCTCCCCAAGCACTGTTTAGTGATGACAGATACTTCGCCGCCGATTGGGGATAGATCGACTTACCCGACGAAGGAGAATATTTTGCTGCTGCTTGAAGATTTGGCAGCAACAAGTTGGCAACCGGAAGACTATCTGTGGTTATTCTTTAGCGGCTATGGAGTCAATTACAAGGGTAAAGATTACTTAATGCCAGCAGAGGGGAACCCGGAACTGGTGCAAGAGACTGGCATAGAATTGCGATCGCTAATGCAAAGTCTGCAACTTGCCGATCTGAATGTATTGCTACTACTCGATATCAACCGCGCTTTTGGTACTCAAGCGGATGCTCCCGTTGGTGAAGAAACAATAGAACTAGCCCAAGAACTACAACTGGCGACAATTCTTTCTTGCCAACCAGAACAATTTTCCCATGAGAGTAACGAACTAGGTCACGGATTCTTTACAGCAGCTTTATTAGAAGCTTTACGTTCTGGCAATGGCAGCAACTTGGCAGATTTAGAAAGCTACCTAAGCCTGATCGTGCCAAAATTATGTCACCACCACTGGCGTCCTATCCAAAACCCTGCCACGATCATCCCATCAAGGCAGCAAGTAATCTTGCCAAATTTGGCAATGGAAAGTGATTTTCAGCCAGAAGCGGTGATTTATCCTGACGAATCTTTTGCTGTTGCCCTTGCAGCTCCTCCCCTTGACGATTCCTCTAAAACTTCAGCAGATCGGGGCAGACGGGGAGAAGCTAGTGTGAACTCCTCCCAACTGATGAAAGGTCAAAAAGTCCAGGAGTCAAAAGGCAGCTTAGTTTCCCAGCCAATAGCAGAAACTTCCTTAGGAGTGAATACCAGAGGAAGATTTATCCCTAATTCCTCAAAAGGTTACGTCTCTCGATTGCCAGCGAATCAGCCAAGCATCCCTTTTTGGAAACAGTTTATCTTGTGGGGCGGAGGCAGCTTGCTGGTAGCAGGTTTAATCGCTGTAGTTTTTCTGCGTAATCAAGAAACTTTTAGAATTAAGCAAATATCAAGTGCATCACCCAATGCTACTGTTAACGATCGCCAGGTTGTCGAGAATTTACCAAGCTATCGCACTCCACCAGTTAGACTCAACAACCAATCTAGCGCTCAAATAGCCTCTAGTTCCCAATCAAAAAAGCGAAATCAAGCAGTATTAGACCTGGCGAAAATGTCGCTCAGACAAACTCAGGCGAGCGATTTGAGCATGGCGATCGCTACAGCCCGAAAAATTAAACCTGGTGAACCACTGTACGAACAAGCTCAGGAGAATATTAAGATTTGGAGCCAGATGATTTTAGATTTAGCAGAGGGTCGTGCTAAACAAAGACAGTATGCCAGCGCTATTGCTGCGGCTCGATTAATCACCAAAGATGAAGCCCCCTACGCCAAAGCACAAGCAGCAATTAACCTGTGGCGCTTAGAGGGTAAACAGTATGTGAGTAACAAAACTCTTTTAGATGCAGCGAATGCCTTAATTAAGCCCGAACAGGCATCTACCTACAATCGGGCGATCGAAGTTGCCAAGAAAGTACCAGCCGCTCAACCAGGCTTTGATGCTGCGCAAAAATCGATCAATAACTGGAGTGAGAAAATTTTAAACTTGGCAAAGCGTCGCGCTGCCGAAGGAGAACGTAAAGCCGCAATTGCCACCGCAGCTTTAGTGCCAGAGGAGACAGGCGCTTACGAAGATGCTCAGGATGCCATTCAAAAATGGCAAAAGAAATAGTAAAAAAATAATAAAAAATGGTTAGGAGTTAGGAATTAGGAGTTATATTATTGATCCCCGGCCTGTTACTCCTGACTCCTAACTTTTTCCTCAGCGTTCATATCTCAGTATTAGCAGTACTGCGATACATCTTCGCCACACTCGTCGGCTAGATAGCACAACGCTCGGAAACGTAGACCAACCACTTCTTCATATAAGGGGTTGAGCTTGCACATGGGTGGGATGTGAAACAAGGTCTTCCCAAATAATTTTACATCGCGCTCAAAGGGGCACTGAGATGGAATCAGTTTGCACAAGCGGTGAGCTAGTTGGCGATCGCGGACTTGAATATTTTCTACTCTTTGCCGTAGGGGTTGGAGAATATCCCACTGAGGCTTGGAAGCAGAATGGTTTAACTGGGTTACTTTATCGTCACTAGTCTCTGCTTGATTGATTGATACCCAGCTAGCCAGAAAAATCTTTTTGGTGGTATTGTCGAATACCTTCATGGTTAACCCTCTGTGTTATTGAGGCTATTCACCTTTTTGATGAATATATACAACGTGGCAACGAACTTTCCCGGAAAAATCGCGTTCTGACTGCGATATAATGTAATACCTGATTAGCCACTTAAGTCAGAACCTAATTTATTACTACGTCAAGTTAATCGCAAATTTCTGGGGATCGGTAGTGTAATATTACGATCTTGTTCATAACTTGACACAGTTTAAATTTTAATAAAGACATCCATCATTGGATAGGTTTCAGTGTAACATTTACAGAACTTAATATAAGACCTTTCTGAAAGAATTTTTGCTAAGTATAAACATCAGTAATACCCTAGAAGGCATTTTTCCTCTCCGTGTTCCCACTTTCTCACGTAAGTGTGTCCCGTTCATCGCTGGCTGAATACCGTAAAAGTAGTGATTTTTGATCGAGTAGAATCGATTGCATTTCACAAAACTAGGTTGGCAGTGGCAATTTGAGAATGATATAGTCTGAAGCGTTAAAATCAGATGAACTTGCTTATGGGTGTTTCTGTACTCTACAGCGCAATTCCTCCTGGCAGTACGCTGTACGCACGCCTTCAACGTGAAAAGGCACTCAGCATCCTTGTAGTTTCTCTTTTCCCTTATGGCTGCGGTATTTTCCGCTTTTTTGAGATTGATCCTGAAGAGATTAATGAAATCCTTGAAGATGTTATCGAAACACACCAAGAGACTTTTGGATCTGAGCTAGAAGCAGATTGGGCAATCGCCCAATTGCGCTCTGAGTTAAGGCTTACTCGTCAAGCCTATCCAGGGATTGAAGATAGAACAGCATCACTAGAAAAAACGTCTGTTGAGATCGAGAAACGTTTGTCGCAGGAGCTATCGAGAAGAAAGGTTGCGAATGCCGATGAGATTGTTGAAAAGCTCATGTTCGGAGATCGAACTCTTGCTCCAACTCTGTTATCAACAGAAGAGTCATTGGGACTTATATCTCGTGAGCTAGTCAGTGAAGGAGCCAGCATTTTTCAACAGATCGATCCTGAAACACTGTTTGCAAGAGATGAATCGTGTTTTGACGACTTCAAGCGGTGGAGAGATTTGTATCTTTCAGTAGCCGAGAAAAATGAGGAGATATTGGTTGGAGTTGCTTGAGGAGAAAGCAATCTAACAAGTTAGATCGCTCTGTCGAGTTGAACATTGGGCGTTGCTGAATCAAGGGATGATTCTTGTAGGGTGGGCGTCTCGCCCGCCCTGAAATACAAGGGACGGGCAAGATGCCCATCCCACAAAACTAGCAAAATCATCCCGCAAATATGCAACGCCGAACATTACAAGATTTAGGCGATCGCAACCAGTATTTTTTTGATTTCACGCAAAGGAACGAAACAACCTTAAGGTGAAAACACCTGCTGGGCTGTCAGGGTTAATTCTGGGAACATTTGAGAAACAATCCGTTGGTCTTCGATAAACATAGTTTGCTTGTAACTGCTCTGATTTAGCAAACACACAGTTATTTTATTTTCCAGAGGATCGACAATCCAATACTCGAACACACCCATCGCCGCATACTCAAAGGTTTTTTGGTTATAGTCTCTGTCAATAGATTCGGTTCTTCAGGACTTATTATGCCAAATAATTAGTGATCCAAGTTAAGAATCGTCAATTAGTATATAAAGTTATGAGTAAAGTCGTTGATATGGTTGACATTGAAACCATATTTATTATTAGCTGTAAATATAACAATCATATTTTTAGGTGTATTTACAGACATGCTCAACAAAAGAGGAATAAAAATTCTAACAGAGCTTCTGGATTTGAAAGATGTAAAAGTTATATCACAGCGTCTTCATGCGGGGATTGGAATTGTTTTACAAACCGAATCAATTAAATCGGTTCTTCAGGGCTTACCACTTCAACTAAGAGGGGTGGAGCAGTTTTGAGGATAGCCGAGGTAGTCTCAATACTTTTTGCCTGTTCATTGGTAATTACACAAACATCAGGTCTTCTAAGTTGTTTATTGGTCAGCACCTCTGTACCGTTAGGGCGCGGTTGTAAAGGCAGTCCCATTTTTTGAATTTCTAAAAAAAAGCGAACTAACAGTAGGGTGATAATCGCCTCATGTTTGCCAGTACCAGGAGGCATTTCTACCAGCACCTCATCCTCAATTTCATAGCGCTTGTCTGTGCCGTCATCAAAATTGATGTATTCCTCAAGAGTACTAATTTTGATTGGTGTTTTAGTCATAGCGATCGCCTCCAATAACTATAGGCAGGCAAGTACGAATTGCTGAGGCTTCAATCCCGATTATAAGAGACTAGGACAATAAAGTTGCTATTGTGCGATCGCATCTGAGTCCGAAAATATTTATACAAACAATTCTGGCAGCGCGTTAACTTGCTCAAAATTGGACTCAGCAATTTATAAATAACTACTTAAAAAAGTTTATACATTTAAATATTTTTTCTTGTAAATAAATATTTAAATGTATAAAAAAGCAATTTTATTTCTCTAACTCTCATGCCAAAGCGCAAAGACGTTCAGAAAAACTCTGCGTCTTTGCGCTTCTGTATGAGATTTTTATCTTAAATTCTCTATGATGCTACCTGAGCAGCAGTCCGAGTCCGCCGTCTTCTCCCATCAGCAACTTTTACAGGTGGCTCATCAGGGATTTGCATCAACAAAGTCACAGATGGCTGACATTGCAATTCCCGACGAATGGAACGTTGCAATTCTCGTTCTAAAGTACCTTGCAATCCACCCCAGTCTATATCTGCTGCTTCACCTTGCTCAGGAGCAAATTCTGTCCAGCGCACAGTGAGGATTTCTTCAATGCGTTGTTTTACCCAGGTTTGTAACAGCGATCGCTCTACACTTGTCACTACACCCCGGAGGTGAGTTTCTGGTTTTGCCAACAGTTTACCATTCCAATCAATGGCAGCTGCGATCGTGATAATGCCTTCTGAAGCCATGCGTTGCCGTTCTTGCAGAACTTTCGCACTTACCATACCCGAACTGGTAGTATCCACCAATTCGATACCAGACGGCACTTTACCAGCGACGCGAATCGCATCTTCAGTCAGTTCGACAATATCACCATTCTGAATAATGATCATATTTTCTGCGGGAATGCCCATACTCTGAGCCGTTTCTGCGTGCTTCACGAGCATCCGATGTTCGCCGTGAAATGGCACAAAGAACTTGGGTCGAGTTAAGGCAATCATCAGTTTTTGTTCTTCCTGACAGCCGTGACCGGAGACGTGAATTCCTTTATCCCGCCCATAGACCACTTTCGCACCTTGAATCATCAATTTATCAATGGTGTTGACTACAGCGATCGTATTTCCGGGAATTGGGTTAGCAGAGAATACTACCGTATCTCCTTCGCGGATTTTGATGTGAGGATGTTCTTTGTTGGCAATGCGGGTCATTGCTGACATTGATTCACCCTGAGAGCCTGTAGTTAAAATTAAAACTCTCTCATCAGGTAGATTGCGGACTGCGTGCAATGGTTGCAGCAGATTGTCTTCACACTTGATGTAACCTAAATTGCGGGCATGAGCAATCAAGTTCAGCATGGAACGCCCCACAACTGTCACTACACGGTTCTGCTTCTTGGCAATATCCAAAATCATGTTGATGCGATGGACGCTAGAAGCAAACGTAGTGACAAATAATCGCCCAGGTGCTTGACTAAACACTCTCTCCAGATTGGGATAAACTGAACGTTCTGAAGGTGTAAACCCTGGCACTTCTGCGTTAGTGGAATCACTCAATAAACAAAGAACGCCTTTTTCACCATGTTCTGCTAGACGTTGCAAGTCAAACTTTTCACCATCCACTGGGGTATGGTCAATTTTAAAATCCCCTGTATGAATGACTACACCCAGGGGAGTATGAATGGCAACAGTGAAACTATCAGCGATGGAATGGGTGTTACGGATATATTCAACTAAAAAGTTTTTGCCAATCCGCACCACATCACGTGGTAGAACTGTTCTGATTTCTGTGCGATCGCGGACTCCTGCTTCTTCTAATTTACCCTCTAGCATTGCCATTGCTAGTCTTGGCCCATAAATCACTGGGATATCAAATTGCTTGAGATGAAAAGCAATCCCACCGATATGGTCTTCATGACCATGAGTAACGATCATCCCTTTAATTTTGTGGCGATTTTCCCGCAGATAGGTCGTATCTGGTAAAACAATATTGACTCCATGCATCGCCTCTGTGGGAAAAGCCAATCCTGCATCTAGCAGGATAATTTCATCGTCATACTCAAAAAGACAGGTATTTTTACCAATTTCATGCAAACCGCCCAAAGGAATAATTTTCAAGGCGGAATTATTAGCTTCGTTTTTAGCCATTTTCTCCTTAGATTGTTACTTGTGGTTAATTAAGTTGATAGTTAACGAACTTGTATTTAAGACAACATCATCTGTCTCTTAAGTCAGTCCCAAAGCAATCAAGTTTTAATTGAAGATTTCAATTTTTTATTCAATAAAATCGACTGTACACTGAAGAATTTATAGTATGTCTATCAGTCGTAGCACAGATTTTTAAATTGCAACTTATGAACAATTATGACCATTGTTTATATGTAACTTTATAAAGCAGCACATTACCAACGCTTAACTAGATGATGGCTAGATTAAACTAAGTTCTTTCAGAACTGCTTCTAACTTTTGACTTACTTCTAAATCAGCTTCACATAGGGGCGGACGAGTTGAACCAACCTCCCAACCTTGAAGTTTCAGTGCTTTTTTCACTGGAATGGGATTTGAAGTGAGAAATAGAGCTTTAAACAACGGGAAGAGTTGGAGATGAATGTCGCTTGCTACCTCATTTTTCCCAGCCCTAAAAGCTTGAATCATCTGCTGTAGTTGGTTGCCTACCAGATGAGAAGCCACACTTACCACGCCCTTTGCCCCGATCGCTAACAAGGGCAAAGTCATGTAATCATCACCAGAATAGATGTGGAATTCTTTTGGTGTCAAGCGACGAATTTCGCTTGCCTGATCTATATTACCAGTGGATTCTTTAATCCCGACAATATTGCTAACCTCAGCTAACCGGGCAACTGTTTCTGGCTGAAGGTTTTGTCCGGTACGACCGGGGACATTATATAACAACAACGGTAAGTCGGGACAGGCTTGTGCTATTGCCTTAAAGTGCGCTTCCAATCCCGCTTGCGGCGGTTTGTTGTAATAAGGAACAACTTGTAAGGAACCATGTACTCCTATTTTAGACGCTTTTTGGGTGGCTGCGATCGCTTCTTTGGTGGAATTCGATCCACAACCCGCGATTACCTTGGCTTTTCCAGCCACGGACTGCAATACCTCGACAAACAACTGGTATTCTTCATCCCAACTTAGCGTCGGGGATTCTCCGGTTGTGCCGCATATCACCAATGTATCTGTACCGTTGTTAGCTAGATGCGCCGCCAGTTCTGCCGCTACATCATAGTTAACACTACCATCTGCTTTAAATGGCGTAATCATAGCGGTTAAAACATTGCCAAAATCTCCCACCCTTTTTTCACTCCTGATTACCCATGTTTTTATATCTTGGTGGTTCTCTATTGTAATAACCTATCTGGAAATTGCTTTCAAGTGTCATTTTTCCTTTGTCATTAATCATTTGTCCTTTGTCACTTTACTAATGACCAATGACTAATACAACTCTTGGAGAGGCTACGCCAACGACTACGCGGTAGTTGAATCTCGACTTCGCTCGATTACCGCGCAGTCGAAACTCAGTACAAGTGACTAATGACTAATAGCTAATGGTTTGAGTAGATTTTTCTCTACTAACAATTCGGCGATTTGTACTGCATTCAATGCTGCACCTTTGCGAATTTGGTCGCCAGATAACCATAATTCCAAGCCACAAGGATGAGAAATATCCTGCCGAATTCTTCCCACTAAAACTTCATCTCGACCGGTTGCTTCTATTGGCATCGGAAAATGATTAGTTCCCCAATCTTCTACCAATTTTACTCCAGGGGAGGAATTTAAAATTTCTCTGGCTTCCTTCGCACTAAAGGGAGTCTCAAATTCTAAATTAATGGCTTCTGAGTGAGCGCGGAGTACGGGAACCCGTATACAGGTTGCAGTGATTCTGATTTGCTGCGTACCAAATATTTTTCGGGTTTCGTTAACCATTTTCATTTCTTCCTCACAGTAACCCAAATCGTTTAATGGGGAGTTATGCGGGAATAAATTAAATGCCAATGGGTAAGGCAATATTTCGGCAATCGCTGGCTGTCCTTGTAGTATAGCGCTTGTTTGGGTTTTGACTTCTGCCATTGCTCTAGCACCCGCACCACTAGCAGATTGGTAGGTTGCAGCGACGATGCGTTGCACTGGTTTAACTTTATGCAATGGCCAGACTGCCACAGCCATCAAAATCGTTGTACAGTTGGGGTTAGCGATAATGCCTTGGTGATGCGCTGCGGCTTGGGGATTCACCTCTGGAACTACTAAGGGAACTTCCGGGTTCATCCGAAAAGCACTGGAGTTGTCAATTACCACTGCGCCTTTTTCCACAGCAACTGCTGCCCAAGTTTTGGATGTGGAACCGCCTGCACTAGCTAGTACTATATCGACATTTTCAAAAGCGCGATCGCTCACTGCCTCTATTGGTATATTTTCACCTTTAAACCGCAGCGATCGCCCCACACTCCGCTCTGATGCCAATAACTTCAAGTCAGCAACCGGAAAGTTACGACTTTCTAATAATTCCAGCAACTCTGTGCCTACTGCACCAGTAGCTCCTAAAATAGCTAAACGATAGGATTTCGACAAACTTGCTTCCTCCTTATAA
>NZ_JADEXF010000013.1 GCF_015207245.1 Nostoc cf. edaphicum LEGE 07299 | reverse complement strand
TTCTCACTCATTTGATATACATTTTTTAGCTGCCAACCAATAGACTCTAGAAATGGTAGCTTTTGTGGATTGAGCTTAAACATAATTAACTCTAATGGTTAAATTTTCTCTAAGTTATGATTTAGCGATATCCACCTGATTGTAACTATTTTTAGTAGCTCTTCCTTTGCGCCTTTGTGATACAAAAAAAGGCGAACCCAAAAAGTTCGCCTTAATTATATGCTGTTGCTCAATCCAAACCCAAATTTAAATCTTCGCTTCTTCTCTCACCAACTTATCCCAACCCAAATCTTTCAAATTATTATTCCGACGCAACGGACGAGTCACCAACTCTAACATGTCACGCGCATTCGTAAAGCCGTGAATTTGAGCAAAAGTGAACTCTACAGACCACTTTGTATTAATACCCCGTGCTTCCAACGGATTAGCGTGAGCCATACCAGTAATTACCAAATCTGGTTTCAACTCATAAATCCGTTGAAGTTGATTGTAATTATCCGGCTTCTCTACAATCCTTGGCAGAGGTGAATTCATTTCCTGGCAAGTTTTCTCCAACAATGCCAACTCAGCAGCTTGATAGCGCTTATCCATGTAGGGAATGCCGATTTCGTGAACAGTCATCCCACAACGGATTAAGAATCTTGCTTGGGAAATTTCCAATAAGTTATCACCCATGAAGAATACAGACTTACCGCGGATCAGTTTCACGTAATCTTCCAAACCTGCCCAAATTTGTGCTTCCCGTTCATCCAAACCCTTGGGAGTAATACCGAACACCGAGCAGATTTTCTCAATCCAAGCGCGGGTACCATCGGGACCAATGGGGAAGGGTGCGCCAATGAGTTTACACTTGCGGCGGCGCATTAAGGTGGTAGCTGTGCGGCTGAGGAAGGGATTGACACCAGCGACATAATACCCTTCTTCCAGTACTGGCAATTCTGTGAAGCGCTTCGCGGGTAGCCAGCCGGAAACTTTGATGCCTTGTTTCTTCAGTTCCAAAGTTAACTGAGTCACTACGGGGTCGGGAAGGGAGCCAAAGAGAACTAAGGGTGGATGATCTACGTACTCAGATTCATCTTGGGCGACATCTTCTTTCTTCTTACCGAAGTTTAGCAATTTAGCGATCGCATTACGTTCACTTTTCTCTGTTTCCGCCACCGGAGCCTTATCAGGGCAACGGTTAGCCATTGCTGCCAAT
Source organism: Nostoc cf. edaphicum LEGE 07299 (assembly GCF_015207245.1). GTDB lineage: Bacteria > Cyanobacteriota > Cyanobacteriia > Cyanobacteriales > Nostocaceae > Nostoc > Nostoc edaphicum_B. The sequence continues at coordinate 11,563 of NZ_JADEXF010000013.1, read as the reverse complement.
ACGGTGTCTTCCCCTTGAGTGAAGGCGTAATCTAGACCATTTGCCCGCGCTACAACGATGGGAATCCCAATTTCAGATTCCAGCTTTGGTGCTAAACCTTCTAAATCTGTTTTGATAATTTCGGTGGTGCAAGTGCCAATCCAGACAATTACACTAGGATTGCGATCGCGTTTAATTTGCAAGCACAACCGCTTTAACTCTTCATAATCATTCAGTTGTGCCGAAATATCGCCCTCTTCCAACTCTGCCATTGCATAGCGGGGTTCAGCAAAAATCATCACCCCCATCGCATTTTGCAGGAAGTAGCCACAAGTTTTTGTCCCAATCACCAAAAAGAAGCTATCTTCAATTTTTTGGTATAACCACGCCACGCAGCTAATTGGGCAAAAGGTATGGTAATTCCCGGTTTCACATTCAAAGCTTAAAGCTTCTGGTTGTTGAGCGATAGTCATTTTGGTTTTTTCTCCCCTTGATATTTAATGGCAGTTCAACCAATTTCAGATTTTAGACTTAGGCTTCTCTCCGAGACGCTACGCGTAGCTTGCTTCCCCGGAGGGGTACGCTCAGTCGAACGATTGATAATTTTGGATTGAAGGCTGAGACAACAAAAGTATCCTCTGTCTAACGACAATTTCCCTAATTCCTCATCCAAAATCCCATATCTAAAACTTAAAATTGCGAAGAACGGCAATAATTAAGCGTTGGGGAAGAGGCGGGCAATTTCTGATTCATCAAAAACGCCTGCTGGCAGTTCTTCCCCCAAAAAATCGTTATTTTCTTCAGCCTTTTGTAAAGCTGTTTCATCACCCCAGACATCTGATAACACGTCTTTAAACGCATTTTCATCTAGTGGAGTATCTCCAAGCGCCTCGTCTTCGTCTTCATCCAGCTTTACTTCCGTTGCAGCTGTTGTATCGAAGGCAATTTCCCCAAATTCATCTGCTTCTAAACTAGAGCTTTGGAGAGACTCATCTTTTGAGTTGTGTCCGTTGGTTAAGGAAATATCGCCAAAGCCATTTTCCGTTTCTTCCAACTCGCTGATTCCCAGACTTTCATCCTCAGAATCCACCATTGCGAACTCTTCAACTACCGCCACCTCCGCAAAGCCATTTGTATGAGCGTGTGTCAATGTTTCATCTTCAGGCTTTTCATCGATGACAGATGCTGCTTCTTCTGCGTATTTTTCTACATCTGGGTTGACGACGAAGCGATTACCGAGAGCTAAATCTGGGTCAAAATGCAAATCCAGCACCTCAATTAGGGTATCGGCATCAGGATTGAGTTTGGCAAAGGGCAGCATTAACTGCGCTAGTTTTGGCTCTAGGGCGTTAAGAACTCCCAGGATGAGGTAGGAAGGTGGTCGCTTCCCGCCATCAGGGGTGTACACCGATTCCACTTCCATGTGGAGGGTAATCCAGTCTCGATTATTCTGGAAAAATTGCAACCACTTTTGCTTTATTGAATCTGTAAAGCTGTGAAAGAATGCCATGTTATTGTCCCCCATCCTGAGAACTTGGTGATTTATACAATCATCAAGTCTAGTTCCTCTTCTGAATTAGGAACCTGGGGTTTACCCGGATTTAGATAAAAATCGGACAACAAAGAGAACAACTCCCGATCTGGTGTGTCATTAGGTACAACACCTTCGGGACGCGCCAGAATTTGGTCGGCGATGTTGAGATAGTAGTCGCAAACGTAGTCTAGGGAAGGATCTTGCTCTGCCATTTCAAACAAAGTCTTCCCTTTAACACGGGAAACACGGATATCTTCAATTAAAGGTAAAACTTCTAGAACTGGCATGGGCACTGCTTCTATATATTTTTCAATCAAGTCGCGCTTGGAGGTGCGATTGCCAATTAACCCAGCTAAACGCAATGGGTGAGTTCGGGCTTTTTCGCGGACTGAAGCAGCAATCCGATTGGCAGCAAATAAAGCATCAAAGCCGTTGTCTGTAACGATCAGGCAGTAATCTGCATAGTTGAGTGGTGCTGCAAAACCACCACAAACTACGTCACCCAGAACGTCAAAAAGAATTACATCGTACTCATCAAAGGCGTTGAGTTCTTTAAGTAATTTTACGGTTTCACCAACTACGTAGCCGCCACATCCAGCACCCGCAGGTGGGCCACCAGCTTCTACGCAATCAACACCACCGTAACCTTTATAAATTACATCTTCCGGCCAGACATCTTCGTAGTGATAGTCCTTTTCTTGGAGGGTGTCGATAATTGTTGGAATCAAAAACCCAGTCAGGGTGAAGGTGCTGTCATGTTTTGGGTCGCAACCAATTTGCAGCACTTTCTTGCCACGTTTAGCTAGGGCGACGGATATATTACAGCTAGTTGTGGATTTACCGATACCACCTTTTCCGTAGACTGCTAGTTTCACTGTTGTTTCCCTCTTATAGCTTCTTGTCAAACTTGTGGCTCAAACATTTGCCTTCACCTTTCCTGAGATGGCGATGCGTGAGGTCTGTTGATGTCATTATTGGGCAAATTACCTAGAAAAGAAAGTGGCTCCTAATCTGTAAAACTGTCTTAGACGATGAATTAAACTTTAATTATGTATATTTGGGTTTTTATCAACCTTAAAGGCTTTAAAAGCTATTAAATAAGTCAATGAAAAGTTTTTATTACTTATTTTTATAAAAAGAGTTACAAAATACAAAAAGCTTAAATCGTCTTTTTTGAATGCTTTTCATAGAATTAGCTAATGTTTTTACAACGTGTTTTCAAGGCATTGGGGCACAAAGTTAAGGGGAAAGAGAGCTATATGCAGCCTGATACTGGAAATACTACTGGAATTTGCGTTAGCGTAGCTCACTGTACCACTTCGTGGAAGCAAGCTACGCGTAGCGTCTCGTAGAGAAGGTATCGCAGATAAATTGCCAGTTTTCAGTCGGTAGTCTCAACCATTTAATTGCTGCTTGAGAGTGAATTAGTATGATTTTGTAAATAATTATTAATTTGCTAAATATTTTCCAAGAGCCAAGGCAATAGAATAGAGCCTCCGGCACGCTACGCGTAGCTTGCTTCTCCGTAGGAGTACGCGGCTACACACAAAGCAAAGCCCACCTCCGTGGGCTAAGAGAACAATTTTAGAGTGTGCGTAAGTTTTAAAATTTATTTCAGTCGAGCTATTTAAGGTAATCAGGACACCTCAGTTTCAAGCCCGTGGATTTCCTCTAATGTTTGCCAGCCAGCTTGCCACTGGGAGTTATCTTGTAATAATTTGGCATTTATCCAAAAACGGACTTTCGGATCGCAAGCAGCAACCATTTCGGCATAAACCCACTTAGCCTGATTTTTTCGATTGACAACTTGGAAGTGCCGCCAGCCATCGACTTTTTTCTGTGCAGTCCACTTAGAACCAACTAGGTAAGGAAATTTTTGTTTTTTAGTCATTTGTCATTTGTCATTTGTCATTTGTCATTTGTCATTTGTCATTTGTCATTTGTCATTTGTCATTTGTCATTTGTCATTTGTCATTTGTCATTAGGCATTGGGAAAATACTTTCTTGATCTCCATTCCCCAATCCCCAGTCCCCAGCTAAGATGTCACCAAATCGCCATCCTCAATTCTTTCGAGCTTTCTGGTGGGCTTAGGCTTGGCACTATCACAGCCAGATTTTGCGCCATAACTGCCATCATTGGCTGTCTTTATGTCGTGGCAATGTCGGTGAAGTAGTTGAAGATTTTTATACTCATCCTTTCCACCTTTCGATTTCGGGATGGTGTGGTCAACTTCCATCAAATCGTCTTCACGGAAAAACAAACCGCAGTGAGTACATTTCCCTTTTTGCCTTTTCAGGAGTAATGCTACTCTGGTTGGCATTTCGGGGTTTTTACCCATTCTTGAACTCCAATAAACCAGATTCCCATTGTATGGTGACGATTCGCCTTTAACTTTCACATGACGCACTATTGAAGTGTCGGCATGGTTTAGTAACCGAAGTGGGATTAAACCTTCCTTCCTGGTTGCGAATACCCAGTTATCACCGCCTATGGATTGCCAATACCTTTTTGACACCCATTCCCCGTTCTTTTTAGGGTGGCGGCGTTTTGCCCAAGCGTTTAACTTTTGGTACATGAGGTAGTCAATATCTGAGTAAGCTTTCTTACTTACCACAGTCGCGTAATAGTTAACCCATCCCCTAATTATTGGGTTTAGATGGCTGATTAGCGCCGCTTGCGGTGCTGCCTTGTGGGCTTCAATAACACTAGCGATATTGTCGTAATGTACCTTCTGCTTTTTTTTGCTTGGGGTGATGAGGGTCTTAAATCCCAGGTTATATCCATTGGTATTTTTTCCTGATTGGTATTTTCCGACAGGAAATTGGCGTATATTAAAACCAAGAAAATCAAATCCTGGTCTTTCTTCCTCAAAAACGGTGAGGGTATGTGCCATCCTAGTTTTGCTGGGTTTTAATTCCAGACCCATGCTTTGCAACCATTCAGAGATAATCTCTTTACATCTTTGAACAACGGTTATGTTTTCGTGGAGAATCACGAAATCATCGGCGTACCGGATTAAGCTGAGGGCTTTACGGTTCTTCTGCTTCCACCCTTTTAGCGTTTCTGCGTATTGCTTTATCCTTTCTTCCATCCCGTGAAGGGCAATATTCGATAATAGTGGAGAAATAACCCCACCTTGCGGCGTACCCGTCGCACGGGTACGTGCGCCCGCTTCGCTATCAGATGTTGGAAATAACTGCTTACCATCCATCACCCCCGCTTTTAACCAAGCGCGAACTTGTCGGCGGATGGTGGGAGATGTATTTAATTTTCTTAGCAGTGCTTCCTGGTTGATGCGGTCAAAACATTTAGCAATATCCGCGTCAAGCACGTATTTAGGCTTAGACCTAATTGCATTAAATATTGCTTCTGCTGCATCGTGGCATGAGCGTCCGGCTCTGAACCCGTATGAGTTAGGTTCAAATCGCGCTTCCCATTCTGGCTCTAATGCCAGCTTGACAAGTGCTTGCAACCTGGGGGTGATGCTTTCACCGTTGCACCTACGGGGTAGGATTTGAGGGTTCTAGGATAATAACTCTCACCTACATGGTCATTCAGTTATCTTGGCGCAGCCTCTCCCTTTGGAAGAAGGTTCTGTACCTTGCGGCTAATCCTCCAGACCCTTATGGGTCTTAGTTTCTAGCCAACGATTCGCACATCATCTTCAAAGTCGTAAGGGTCAATCATTTTTAGCATCCACTATGCGACCTGGAATTATGGTAACTCTGTGTGCAGGCAAGAGGAGAATAGCGGGGGTAAGTTAAAAGAATTTCGTCATCACATCAATTCGATAAATGACTAAGGTTAAGATGGGAGAAGCTTTTGAGAAGTAAGCGGTATGACTTCAGCATCTAATGAAAAAGCAACGATCGCCCGCACAGAAAGAGGACTAACGATCGCAGGTACGCGCATTACCATATACGATGTAATGGACTATGTGACAGAGCAGTATCCGCCAAAGTTCATTCGTGCCATGCTCAACTTGACAGATGAGCAAGTCAATGATGCTCTGTCTTACATTGAGACCCATCGTCAAGAGGTTGAAGCAGAGTATCAACTCGTTCTCAAGGAAGCTGAAGAACTGCGGCAGTACTACGAAGAACAGAATCGTGAATTGGTTGAGAAAATTGCCAAAATGCCGCCACCACCCGGACGAGAAGCGGCTTGGAAAAAACTTCAGTCGCAGAAAGCCAGGCTTAGAGCCAAACTTGAACCCCAGAGATGATTTTTCTCGTCGATCATAATCTTGAGGGACACGCACTGCTTTTATCAGGCAGCATCACAAATCAAGGTTGGCAAGATTTGTTTTCAATCCGCTTTGTTCTTCTCGAAGAAATGTCACTATCAGTTAATAGCAGCGACAGAGTTGTCTGGAGATTTGCTCAGACAAATCAAATGCTTCTACTCACAGCCAATCGCAGAATGAAAGGAAAGGATTCCCTAGAGCAAGTATTGCAGGAAGAAAATACGCCGACTTCGTTTCCTGTTATCACGATTGGAGATGCCGATCGAGTTTTGAACGACTCCGATTATCGGGATCTCTGTGTTAACCGCCTACTTGAAATTGTGCTTTACATTGAAAATTACATAGGGACACGTCGAATTTTCATTCCATAAGTTGTTCTGCTTGTTGTGGAATGAAAAAGAATCGCACATAGGAAAATGAGAACTACGGGAAAATACCACTTTTACAAGACGTGAACACCGATCTAGGCGATCGCTATCCTGTTCTTACAATATCTATATCTATTGAGAGCAGAAATTGTTTTTACTTGGTGTTCTGGTGGTAGCCTGCGACAAGCCACTGCACCTTTACGTTCCTGAAAAAGCCTATGCAACCTACTAATCCTAACCAATTTACAGAAAAAGCCTGGGAAGCGATCGCCCATACCCCGGATATTGTTAAACAATATCAACAACAGCAAATTGAAAGCGAACACCTGATGAAAGCGCTGCTAGAACAAGATGGTCTAGCAACAGGGATTCTTACTAAGGCGGGTGTTAACCTCCAAAAACTGCGCGATCGCACTGAGCAATTTTTTCAACGTCAGCCAAAAGTATCAGGTAATAGTACCTCAGTATACTTAGGACGCAGCTTAGATACACTTCTCGATCGGGCAGACGGATATCGCAAAGAGTTTCAAGACGAATATATTTCAATTGAACACTTATTGTTGGCTTACGCTAAAGATGACCGCTTTGGCAAAGCTTTATTCCAAGAGTTTGGTTTAGACGAAGGCAAACTCAAAAATATTATTAAACAAGTTCGGGGGAGCCAAAAAGTGACCGATCAAAATCCAGAAGGCAAATACGAAGCACTGGAAAAATACGGGCGTGACCTTACAGAAGCCGCGCGTAAAGGTCAACTCGATCCAGTGATTGGGCGGGATGATGAAATTCGTCGCACTGTCCAAATTCTCTCTCGCCGCACTAAGAATAACCCTGTGCTAATTGGTGAACCGGGTGTTGGTAAAACTGCGATCGCTGAAGGATTAGCACAGCGGATTATCGCAGGTGATGTACCCCAATCCCTCAAAGACCGCAAGCTAATCGCTTTAGATATGGGTGCTTTGATTGCAGGGGCAAAATTCCGGGGTGAATTTGAAGAACGCCTGAAAGCAGTATTAAAAGAAGTTACTGAATCTGGCGGCAATATTGTTTTATTTATTGATGAAATTCACACCGTTGTCGGTGCTGGTGCAACCCAAGGCGCTATGGATGCTGGTAACTTGTTAAAACCGATGTTGGCGCGGGGCGAATTGCGCTGTATTGGGGCGACAACTCTAGATGAATACCGCAAATATATCGAAAAAGATGCCGCACTAGAAAGACGTTTCCAGCAAGTTTATGTCGATCAGCCTAGTGTAGAAGATAGTATTTCGATTTTGCGCGGGTTGAGAGAACGTTATGAAAACCACCACGGGGTGAAGATTTCTGATAGTGCTTTAGTTGCAGCCGCCGTATTGTCAAGTCGATATATTAGCGATCGCTTCCTCCCTGATAAAGCCATTGACTTGGTAGACGAAGCTGCTGCGAGATTAAAAATGGAGATTACCTCCAAACCAGAAGAACTCGACGAAATCGATCGCAAGATTCTGCAATTGGAAATGGAGAAGCTATCGCTGCAAAAAGAAAGCGATGCTGCTTCTCGCGAACGTCTAGGAAGATTGGAAAAAGAAATTGCCGATCTCAAAGAAGAACAAAAAACTCTGAATACTCAATGGCAGTCTGAAAAAGATATCATTGACAAAATTCAGTCCGTTAAAAAAGAGATTGAACGGGTCAACTTAGAGATTCAGCAAGCAGAACGCGACTACGACCTTAACCGCGCTGCGGAGTTGAAATACGGCAATTTAACCAGTTTGCATCGTCAATTGGAAGCAATAGAAGCTGAATTGGCAAGCACTCAAAGAAGTGGGAAATCACTATTACGGGAAGAAGTCACAGAAGGTGATATTGCCGAAATTATTTCTAAATGGACGGGAATTCCGATTAGCAAGTTGGTGCAATCGGAGAAAGAAAAACTGTTGCATTTAGAAGATGAACTGCACCGCCGCGTAGTTGGACAAGAAGAAGCAGTCACAGCTGTAGCCGATGCAATTCAGCGATCGCGCGCTGGACTGGCTGATCCCAATCGTCCCATCGCTAGCTTTATTTTCCTTGGGCCTACGGGTGTGGGTAAAACTGAGTTGGCGAAAGCACTGGCGGCATATATGTTCGATAGCGAAGATGCGCTGGTGCGAATCGATATGTCTGAGTACATGGAGAAACACGCCGTCTCTCGCTTAATCGGTGCGCCTCCAGGATACGTAGGTTATGAAGAAGGCGGACAACTTACAGAAGCGATTCGCCGCCGTCCTTACTCAGTGATTCTCTTCGACGAAATCGAGAAAGCACACCCAGATGTATTTAATATCTTCCTGCAAATTCTCGATGATGGTCGCGTCACTGATGCCCAAGGTCATAAGGTGGACTTCAAGAACGCTATTATCATCATGACTAGCAACATAGGTTCGCAGTACATTCTTGATATCGCTGGGGATAACAGCCACTACGATGAAATGCGCCGTCGAGTCATGGAAGCAATGCGAAATAGCTTCCGTCCAGAGTTCCTGAACCGGATTGATGAAATCATCATCTTCCATGGTTTAGATAAGAAGGAATTACGGCATATTGTGCTATTGCAAGTGGAAAGATTACGGCAAAGACTGAGCGATCGCAAAATATCTCTCAAACTTTCGGATGCTGCCCTTGACTTTTTAGCAGAAGTAGGGTACGACCCAGTGTATGGGGCGCGTCCATTGAAGCGGGCGATTCAGCGAGAGTTAGAAACTCAAATTGCTAAATCCATCTTGCGCGGCGAATTCAACGACGGCAACACCATCTTTGTAGATGTGCAAAATGAAAGGTTGTCCTTTAGCCGTTTACCAGTTGAAGTTTTTACCGGATAATTACACCTGATAAATCACAAACAAAAACCCGTTTTCTGACAGAGAGCGGGTTTTTGAATTATCTATATATAGGTAAAGTGAAAATCCAATCAGCAACGTCTGAATTTTTTATTGAGTCTTACACATAACTTGTCGCATTTTACGCATATTTGCAGGCAACTCTAAATTCATCGCTTGTTGAATAAAAATAGATGGAATCGGAATTAGAGGTGTTGCTTGCACAGTATAAGCAAGTATTGTGCCATTACCACAATCTTGTAGTTCTAAATTGGCGTTAAAGTCTTCAAAAGTCCCATTTACCATGCGAAATTGGATTTGCTGCCCCAGCACTTCTACAACATTGAGGTAAATTTCCACTTGAGCCGTGAAAAAGAAGAAGGCTTTTTGTGCTGCTTGATACAGACGTTTGACTTCACCTTTATGTACCACCTCACTCTTGGTGATATCGGGAAAATATTGCACCCAGCGGGGATAATCAGTTAATTGCTGCCAAACGTGCGATCGCACTATCGGCAAATACATCCAGGCTGTCACCGCACCACCCGATAGCTTGTGCGATCGCGTTTCTAGCAAAATTTCACCCTGTACCAACAAATTTTGCTTGTCTTGACTCCAAGCCATATCTGAACCTGCAATAATTGAATCTGATATATAAGACGCAGACATAATGATTAAGTTACTCCTCAACTCATCCACCTAAATAGAGTTGAAACTACAAGCCATTAAACTTGATTTAGATCCAACCCATTATTAAATTAGTTCCAGTTTAATCCTTATATTTTCCGGAAAGGATAATTTTCTGCTTATCATTTCAGTTACTTTACTGTAAAAACTGTGTTTCTTATCACAATTAACATAATTAATACTTTAATGACTTTTGTCAAAGTATTACTTGTAGATGAAAAACTGCGTTGTTAACAGCTAGAATGGCACAAACACGATTTAACATCAAGTCTCTTAACCTAACCTTTAGATAGTATCTCTCGGTTTTTACGTGTTATTTCTGATGAAACTATAACTTCATCGTAACTTCATATTTTAACGATCAATATCAAGCTTAATGTCTGTTGAGTTGAGAGGAAAATTAGGTGAATCAATCTTCTTTAAATCGTAGATTAATCCAGATTTTTGGTACACTTCTCGGCATTAGCGTTGCCGTCTGGGTACTGAGAGGTATTGGTATTCTCACTTTTATCCCAGGTGGAATCATTTGGCTCTTGCTACTTGGGGCGATCGCGATCGGAATTAACCAGTATGATTATCTGCAACCGCTAAACTATGCCAAGCGGGATGCACTGTTAATGCAGGAGTTTCTGAGCAATGAAGCCGGATTTGAGCGGATATTCTTCTTCTCCGATGACTCTCCTAAACTTGATGGAAAATCGACCTGCCCAACTCGCACTAACTTGCTGCGAGTCTTGCGGCAGTTATTTGACAAACTCTTTATGGGAGCAGGGGATAATTTCTGGTTTTTCTTCAGTGGGCATGGCATAAGATACGCTGACCGTGATTATCTCATGCCCTGTGATGGCGATCCAGAAGATATTGAAAACACGGCAATTGCGATTAACTTTGTGAGTGAACGTCTGCGTCGCTGCGGTGCTGATAATGTTGTCTTGATTCTGGATGCTTGTCGCAATGAAGGTAAAAAAACAGGTGAAGGAATTGGGCGACAAACCGCAGAAGAAGCACGTCAACAAGGAGTTATCAGCTTTTTTCTTGTATTCCCCAGCAGTATTCTTATGAAATTGAGGCTTTACAACAAGGTGCTTTTACCACTGCGTTACTAGAAGGGTTAGGAATTCAAGGTCGATGCGCTACTGTTGAACGATTGGATCAATATCTCAAGTTTCGTGTGCCTGAATTGGTTCGTCAGCATAAGAATACAAGGCAAACGCCTTATGTGATTGCTGAACCTGTGAATAAATCTCACCTAATACTTGTGCCACGATACGCAACTCTAGCGGATATCGCCACGTTGAAAAATGATGCTTACCAAGCAGAAGTAAACAGGAATTTAGATTTAGCAGAGCAATTATGGATTCGGGTATTAGCTGCGGCTTCAGGGCAAGATATGGACGCGGTGAGAAGTTTACAAAGAATTGAACGGTTGCGAAATAGTTTTATAAATCCTGATGTACCTCAGCCAACAATTCGACAAGCATCTAAGTCAGTCACAAATACACCTATAATTAAACCTCCTCAAATTCCAACTTTCAAGCTAACCTCTTCATCCCCGATTAATAATACTCAGACTTCTGGTGCGGGAAAATTTTCAACATTTACAACTCCAACATCTTCAACACCTTCTTCGCCATCAAACCCAATATTAACTAACTGGTCACGACGACGTGTAATTCAAACTGCTGGGTTTGCGGGTGCTGGGTTGGGTTTGGCAATTGTAGTACCCCGTTTTTGGCCGTCTGATTCAGGTGAACCAACAGATGCACCAACAAGTAAACCAGCAGTTACAGGTGAACCAACAGATGCACCAGCAAGTAAACCAGCAGTTACAGGTGAACCAACAGATGCACCAACAAGTAAACCAGCAGCTACAGGTGAACCAATAGATGCACCAACAAGTAAACCAGCAGTTAC
>NZ_JADEXF010000998.1 GCF_015207245.1 Nostoc cf. edaphicum LEGE 07299 | reverse complement strand
AGCCTTGATATACAAAACTCTTGACTTTTGACTTTTAATACTTCGACTTCGCTCAATGTTAACTTTTGACTTCCCCAAAGGGGCTGACTTCCGCCTTGCGCTACTACCCGATACCTTCTATAACTGGATGGAAGTAGAAGGCGAACCCCAATACTGTATAAGCAGCTAATAATAAAGTCCCTTCGAGCCAATTGGATTTACCATCAGAACTAATACTGTTTGCAATCAACACTGACGCAACCACAGCTACTAATTCAAAGGGTTGGAAATCTAAATCCATTGGTTGTCCCAATATCCGCCCTGCTATAACTAACACGGGCGCGACAAATAGGGCAATCTGCATACTTGATCCCACAGCTACCGAAAGGGAAAGATCCATCTTATCTTTCATTGCCACGGTGACTGCTGTGGCGTGTTCAGCCGCGTTACCGACGATGGGAACCAAAATCACCCCTGTAAACAGCGCCGTCAAACCTAGCTGAGATGTGGCCACTTCTAGAGAATCTACTAGCATTTCTGACTCAATTGCCACTAGCAAGGTACATACTAGCAACACGCCAACCCACAACATCATATTTGGTTTAGCATGAGGGGTTTCCTCTTCTTCTGTCTCCGCTACACCCACATCATATAGATAGGAGTGGGTTTTCATCGAAAATAGCAGCGTTAAGGCATAAACCAGGATTAACACCACAGCAACAGCAATAGAAAGATTTTGCAGTGTTTGTTCGTTAATTCCTTGAGAGGTATAATTCATTGCCGTTGGCATCAACATGGCAATCACCGCTAAATTCATCGAATCAGCATTCACCCGCGCCACAATTGGCTGAAATGTCTGTTCTTTGTAGCGCAGTCCTCCCAAAAGCATGGAAAAACCCATGACTAGTAGTAAGTTGCTAATAATCGATCCCGTGATACTGGCTTTGACTACATTTATTAATCCAGCGTTCAGCGCCACTAGGGCGATGATTAGTTCTGTAGCATTACCAAAAGTGGCATTTAACAAGCCCCCCAGTGATGGACCGACTACAACAGCAATTTCTTCTGTGGCTGTACCCATCCAAGCTGCTAAGGGCAAAATTGCCAATCCAGCTGTAATGAAAACTATCAATTCTCCCCACTCCAGAAAGTGGGCTGCTACAGAAACCGGGATAAACAGTAGTAAAACGAAAAGAATAATGTTCTTAGTTGACATTTGTTGTCTTAAGTTGAGGGTATCTTATCGGAGTGCTGAGTTATGAGTGAAGAATAAAGAAAGAGTGTGAAGTAAGTGAGCATAATTAACTGAAAATACTTCATGGTTAGTAGTTGGTTAGCGCTTTAACGCCAACTAGGAACTTTAACTTAATTCATATTTAGCTATTTATCTTCTTTCCTTTCATTTACTCAGCACGGGCTAAACGCCCCGCTATCGCTAACAGCACTCAGCACTCACTACTCCCATAGGATACCCTCAACCGTCTGTAGACCAATTCAGAGATTGTACTGTTTTCCGTTCACTGCTGCGGATGTTGTGTAAAATAAGATTGCGATATGATGAGTTTTTGTAATCTTTTGTTGCAAAAGTATGAATTTGAGCCAGAATTTTACATCAAAAATGGGGTTTAATATATTAAAAGACAATTAAAATTTTGATTGACGCTGAAGAAAAGAAAACCCTTAACTGAGCCTTTGTTCAATGGCTAATTACTTTAAGCCTTCAGGGAAAGGGCTGTGCGATAACGCAGATTTCCCACTACAATAAAACAGCTTTGTCAAAATTTAGTTGGATCTCATAGTTGTTGTTTATACCGGATTTTGTGTTCAAACTATTGTAGAAAGGTTTACGCACAATGTTTTCGGTGCAACTGCAAGTTTTTTGTTTTGGATAAATATACATGACTTCTGCTGCTGAAATGCCAGCTAGCTCTGGCTCAACGTTAACATTACATTCAGATCCCAATAACACCAAAGAAACCGATCCCCTGAGAAAGGCTAATGGTGTTTATGTGGCGGTGCATGGTCATTTTTACCAGCCACCAAGGGAAAACCCTTATCTGGACGCAATTGAACGCCAACCGAGCGCTGCACCTTTCCATGATTGGAATGAGCGGATTCATTGGGAATGCTATCGTCCAAATGCTTTTGCCAGAGTCTTAAATGACCAAGGCGAAGTGGTGGGGATCGTCAATAATTACGAGTATTTCAGTTTTAATATCGGGCCAACGCTGATGTCGTGGCTAGAACGCTACGATGTGGAAGTTTATCAGCGGATTTTAGAGGCGGATGCCAAGAGTAGCCAACGCTTGCATGGTCACGGCAATGCGATCGCGCAAGTATACAATCACATCATCATGCCTCTGGCGAATGAACGCGACAAATATACCCAAATTCGCTGGGGTAAAGAAGACTTCCGCTCCCGCTTTGGCCGTGATCCCGAAGGCATGTGGCTAGCAGAAACTGCTGTAGACTACGCAACCTTAGAAGCTCTAGTTGCTGAGGGTATTCGCTTCATTGTCCTTGCACCGTCTCAAGCACTGCGTTGCCGTCCCCTCCCCACTCAAGATCATCCCCATTCTGAATGGATTGAAGTAGGCGGTAGTCAGATTGATTCTACCCGTCCCTATC
>NZ_JADEXF010000997.1 GCF_015207245.1 Nostoc cf. edaphicum LEGE 07299 | reverse complement strand
TAAGAGACAGCTGTCTTGGACTGCCCGTATGCCAACCACGGATCATAGGGACGGAACGCGAAGTGGATATCATCGAATACAATCGGCGAGAGCATGTGGGCGCTAGAACTGACAGACACGATGCGCGCAGCACCGCCCGCCGCCAGAGCATCGTGGAGTCCGAGTGTTAGAGCGAAGTGTCCGAGGTGGTTGGTGGCAAACTGCATCTCCCAGCCTTTGGGTGTGTGCTGTTCAGGCAATGCCATTACCCCTGCGTTGTTGACGAGGATATGTAGTGGTTCATTCCACGCGGCAATGAATTTAGCGATCGCTCCTCGGTCGGTCAGGTCAAGTTCGGCGACGTGAATATTTTGATTCCCAGTGATAGCAGTGATGTCAGCCACCGTCTTTGCCCCAGCATCGACGTTACGCACAGCCAACGTAACTTCGGCTCCAGCGTGAGCCAACGCCCGCACCGTTTCTACACCGATACCCGATGCTGCTCCCGTGACGATCGCCCGTTTGCCGGAGAGATCGATTCCCTGTGCTACCTCAGAGGCGGTAGAGTGCCGTCCAAATGGTGTAGTAATTCGTGTCATTGCGTGTTCCTTTATAGATGTTAGGAGCGATCGCTGACTTCTAGATAAGTTGACTTGGCTGGATTTTGTACTTTGTGCTTAACGAGAAGAGTTTGTCGAGTGCAACTTGTTTTAATTAAATCAGCTGCTTTTTCACCAATCATGATGGTGGGTGCGTTCGTATTTCCCGTGGTGATCGTGGGCATGATGGAAGCATCAACAACTCGCAATCCCTCAACCCCATGTACCCGCAACTCAGGATCGACCACTGCCATTGGGTCAATGCCCATTTTACAAGTGCCAACCGGATGCCACACAGTCTACCAATGTTTTGAGGATGAGTTAAACAAACGAAACTTGTAAATCCTAAACCAGAGTGGGCATAACCAGGCGGTGCCAACACAACCGGGCCGAAGAGAAACTGTAAATCTGGCGCGGCATCCAGATTACCCGGAGTCTGCAAAAACAAGCCAGCTTCAGCGACACTACTGCTGCTTGCCGTATCTAAATCCTGAGTTGCCTCGTGTGCCACGGACACAACAGGGTGGTCTTGGAGATTTTGACCGACACCCGGCAAATCAGCCACTACCGGAATTCCCAAAGTTTGCAGGTGTTCTGCATCACCAATACCGGAAAGCATCAGCAGCTTGGGCGAATCGAACGCGCCAGCACTTAAAATCACTTCGGAGTTTACCCTAACCTGGTGCAGCATATCCTTTTGCAGGTATTCTACCCCAATAGTGCGGGTACCCTCAAACAACAAGCGAGTTACTAACGCTCCTGTAGTTACAGTCAAATTGGGACGCTGGAAAACTGGTAGCAGGAAGGCAGCGGCCGCGCTGTGGCGCTTACCATCCTTGATCGTCAATTGATAGAGTCCTGCTCCTGACTGCTGCATTCCATTTGGATCAGGATTGTGGTCATATCCTAGTTCCACTGCTGCGTCTACAAAATGTTGGGATACCACAGCAGGCGCAATCAGATCGGTGACGCTCAACTCTCCATCGACCCCGTGAAATTCAGACGCGCCTCGTGAGAAGTGTTCTGATTTCTTGAAGTAAGGCAAAACATCAAGGTACGACCAACCGGGATTGCCCAATGACTGCCAGTGGTCATAATCGTGAGCATTGCCCCGCAGATAAATCATGATATTAATCGAACTGCTACCGCCCAGGACTTTGCCGCGGGGACAAAAGATTTTGCGGTTATTCAGGTAGGGTTCTGATTGGGAGAAATATGCCCAGTCCACCTCAGAACCTAGTAGACTGAGACATTGCGCTGGGATGTGAATTTCTGATTTCGTATCTGGGTTGCCCGCTTCAAGTAGTAACACAGTTGTGTCGCTGTCTTCTGTCAGACGGTTGGCGACAACGCATCCTGCCGAACCTGCACCAATTACAATGTAGTCATAATTAGTCATAAAGTTCTTTTCCTCTGTTATCTACAATGGATAAATGGAGTCAAGAATGAACTGATTAAAGAGCGATCGCTGAAATATTGTTAGTTATTCATTTACAACACCCGATCTGCTGAATTTAACTGCGTACCAATGGTGTATCCACCAAATGTTCTGCTAGAAACCAAACTTGCGTCTCATTGGTTCGCAGGACTTGGCTCACTAACAAATCGTTAGTGCCACTATCTTGATTCGCTGCTGTTTTATCGATCACCACTCTCAATTCCCCAATGATTAACTCGTGGGCTTCTAGTAACCGCGACAACATCACAGGTACTTCCTCAACACCGTTGGGCGGACGCTTAATTTTTGTAACTTCTGCTACATGACGCGGGTCAGCGATCGCCACGCCTCCCAGTGTTTGTACCCGTTCACCCAGTGCATCAATTAACTCAATTTGTTCGCTGGCGTGTTTGTCGAGTAACAGATGCAGTTGATAAAACGTATGTCCGCGCATCAACCAGTGATGTTTTTTGTAAAGGTGATAGAGAATAATCGTATCTGCCAAAATTTGATTGACTAAAACACAGCTTTCGCTGCGAGCACTGGGGTTGAGAACAATTGGCAAATCACGAAGAGTACCATACTGCTGAATTT
>NZ_JADEXF010000996.1 GCF_015207245.1 Nostoc cf. edaphicum LEGE 07299 | reverse complement strand
GATCCCAAATGATGTGCCAATTGATTCGCTTTGGTATTCAGTTCCTCGTAGGTCAACTGTTGGTCTTCAAACACCACCGCCACAGCATCGGGTGTTTTTTCTACTTGCGCTTCAAATAACTCATGAATGCATTGCTGTTGAGGATATTCTTCTTCCGTATCATTCCACTCCACAAGCAACTGATGTCGCTCAGTTTCCGTCAACAGCGACAACTCACAAAGACGTTGCTCTGTCTTTCTTACCATACCCTCTAACAAAGTCTGCAAATGTCCTAGCATCCGGGTGATAGTGTCAGTGTCGAAGCGATCGCTATCATCACAAGTAATTTTGAGCAACAACTCTTCACCTGGAATCACAGTTAGAGTTATCGGATAGTTAGTTTTTTCAAAGCTATGAAAATCCTTGATCTCAAAATTTAGATCGCTCTGCCGTAAGGAAGCATCTATGGGATAGTTCTCAAAAACTACAATACTCTCGAACAAAGATAAATCTTTGGGAACTTCGCTCCATCCTTGGATTTTCACTAACGGAGTATACTCGTATTCACGCGCTTCAACTAGTTGCTCTTTGATTTTCTCAAGCCAAGGCAAAAGAAATTCTTCAGGTGATACTTGTACTCTAATCGGCAGTGTGTTGATCAATAGCCCTACCATAGACTCAACTTTAGCTAAAGTAGGAGGACGGCCAGAAGTTACTGCCCCAAAAACTACATCCTCTTGACCACTGTAGTGGCTCAATAGTAAAGCCCAAGCTCCCTGTACTAGAGTGTTTAAGGTTAACTGGTGTTGCTTTGCTACAGATTGCAATTTTGCTGTTGTGACTACAGAAAGCTTAACTTCTCGCTCGTTAGAGCCATCTGTTTGAGCTAGTAATTTTGTAGCTGCTTTATTTACCGATAGCTGTGTTGGAGTAGTAAAACCTTTAAGTGTCTGTCGCCAGAAAGCCTCAGCCTCGGATAGGTTTTGTTGCTGTAGCCAGACAATGTAATCCCGATATGGGCGAATGGGTTCTAGGTGAGTATCTTCAGCATTGCAGAAAGCTTTATAACAACCAAAGACTTCCTTAAAAATCAAGGGAACAGACCACCCATCTAGCAATAGATGATGATGACTCCAAGTAAAGTTATAGGAGATGTCCGAAAGTTGAACTAGTGTTAGGCGCATCAATGGTGGCTGCGTCAGTTCAAAGCCTCTGGAGCGATCGCTTTGCCACAAAAGTTCTAACTTTTGTTGTTGTTCTTCCAAGGAGAGATGCTGCCAATCATATTCCTGCCAAGGTAGTGTCACCTGTCGATGCACAATTTGTACCGGTTCTTTTAAACCTTCCCAAACAAAGCAGGTTCGGAGAATTGAATGTCGTTTTACAACGTACTCCCATGCGCGATGGAATTCTGTAATGTTAAGCTTTCCTTGGAGAGTCAAACTAAATTGTTCAAAATAGATGCCAGATTTAGGGGCTGCAAGACTATGGAAGAGAATGCCCTGCTGCATCGGCGAGAGGGGATAAAAGTCTTCAATGTTTTTGTTTTTCACGCTCATCTTAGATATCTCCCATAGCTGCTGTAATGGCATCGAGATCGGCTTGATCCCATTGGCTTTGCTTAAACTCAGCGAAATCGGAAGGGGTAACATCACCTGCATCATAAGACTGACAATGAGCAATGAGCGATCGCAATGCCTCAATAAACCTTTGAGCAAGTCCTTCAATTGTGCTTTGCCGATGCAACTCCTTGCTGTAAGTCCAACTCATTTGCAAATGTCCGTGATAAATACCACCGTTAATTTCTAATAAGTGAGTTCGTTTATTTCGCAAACTGTGACTTGAACCGCTTAAACCCTGTACTAAGCTAAATAAAGATGATTCTGGTAAAACTTGATCAAACTGTCCTAAATAGTTAAAAATAACTTCAGGTTTTGACAAGGAAAGTTGTTCATTTATTTTCTTATTTTCATTAAAAGAACGCAGTAATCCATAGCCAATACCTTGATTTGGAATTGCTCGAATCTGCTCTTTAATCGACTTCAAAGCTTTTCCTAAATAGTTAGTATTTTCCAGATTTAGGTGTACGGGAAAAATACTTGTAAACCAACCTACAGTCCTCGATAAATCCACATTCTCGAATATTTCTTCTCGCCCATGTCCTTCTAAGTCAATTAATAGAGAAGTTTCTCCCGTCCACTGGTGAAATGTTTGGATAAGTGCTGTTAATAATACATCATTAATTTGCGTTCGATAAGCTGCTGGCACTTGTTGCAGCAAACTTTGAGTTTCTTCTGTAGATAATAATACTGATACAATAGAAGCCGTTTCTTCTATATTATTTCCACCCGGAAAATCTATTGGGATCGACGAAACAAGTTGATGCTGTGTTGTCAGCCAAAATTCTAGTTCTGAAAGCAGTGCTGAAGATTGAGCATATTTTTGTAAACAGCTAGACCATTCTTTATAAGAAGTAGTTTTGGGTGGTAACTTTATAGTTTTGCCTTGACTAATTTGCTGGTAAGCTGTTTGAAAATCTTCAAGTAAAATTCGCCACGAGACACCATCAACAACTAAATGATGAATAATCCAAAGCAAGCGGTTAGCTTGAGTTTCACCCAAGTTAAAAAG
>NZ_JADEXF010000995.1 GCF_015207245.1 Nostoc cf. edaphicum LEGE 07299 | reverse complement strand
GCCCTTTACAGGAGAACTTTAGCTAAAATCGGTTCCACACTCTTAGAAATCTCTGGGACGTACACTTGTGAAACGTAGTCGGCAATCATCCTGTCGGTGTTGAATAACGGCGCATTTGTCTTAATCGACGTTTTCATCATTTGCACCCAACGGTGGGGAATGCCTTGGGCATCTTGGTCATAGTATAGAGGAACAATTTCTTCTTCTAACAGCTGATAAAGCGATCGCGAATCAATCCCATCTTGCAATTCTTGATCGCTAGTATTCGCATCTTCACCAATTGCCCAACCGTTAATTCCTTTGCCATCTGGCCCTGCTTGGTAGCCTTCGCACCACCAGCCATCTAAAACGCTGCAATTAAGACCGCCGTTGAAGCAGACTTTTTGTCCACTTGTACCAGACGCTTCCAAAGGACGACGGGGATTATTTAACCAAACATCCACACCTTGCACCAATTTTTGACCAGTGTAAATGTCGTAATCTTCAATAAAGGCGACTCGGTTGATAATCCCGGAATTGTGACACCACTCCATCAAGCGTTGGATAATCCGCTTACCTTCTTCATCGGCTGGGTGCGCTTTACCTGCAAAGATAATTTGTACTGGACGTTGAGCATTACCAAAAATCTTCAATGCGCGTTGGGCATCGCGCAAAATCAGATCCCCGCGTTTATAAGGGCTGAAGCGTCTGGCAAATCCAATGGTCAAGACATTGGGATCGAGTAGTTTTTCTGTTGCTTGAATGAGTTCATGATTTTCGCCACGCAACTCCCGTGATTTCTTCACCTTATAACGGGTGAAGGCAATCAATCGTTCTTTGAGGATGAGATGCCGCGACCACAATTCCTCGTCGGGAATCTCGTCAACTTTAGCCCACATTTTGGGATCGACGGCGCGATTTTTCCAGTCTTCTCCCAAATATTCGTCATATAAGTCACCTAACAAGGGTGCAGTCCAAGTGGGTGCATGAACGCCATTGGTAATGTAACCAATTGGTACTTTGTCTTCTGATCGCTGCGGATAGAGAACTGTCCACATTTTACGGGAAACTTGACCGTGCAATTCACTTACGCCATTACAAGCACGAGACATCCGCAATGCTAAAACGGTCATCCCAAAGGGTTCCCAAGGATCGCCCAATCGTCTTGCACCCAATGCTAAAAATTGTTCGCGAGAAAGTCGCAATTGCGGCCAATAGCTGGCAAAGAAGGAGTCGATTAAATCGGGAGAAAAGACATCATGACCGGCGGGAACTGGGGTATGAGTGGTGAATACACAACTGTTCCGTACCTTGGCTTCGATGTCATAGAAGGATTTCCCAGTCCGCTCAATTTCTACCCGCGCAACTTCTAAGGTGCAGAATGCAGCGTGTCCTTCGTTGAGGTGATAGACAGAAGGTTCAATTCCCAGGGCGTGTAGGGCGCGAACACCACCAATTCCCAAAACGACTTCTTGGGCGATGCGGGTTTCCAAATTACCACCGTATAGGTGTCCAGTCAGCCAACGGTCAATGGGATCGTTATCGTGGCGATCGCTATCTAATAAATATAAGGTGACTCGCCCAACTTGCACTCGCCAGATTTGCACTTTTACAACCCGCTGGCGAACTTGTAACTCGATAGTCACCGATTCCCCTTGCTCATTTTTAATCAACTCCAAAGGCATGTGGTCAAAGGGGTTGTCAATATAATAATCTTCTTGCCAACCTTGGCGGTTCAAGCGTTGCCGAAAATAACCTTGGCGATACAACAAGCCAACACCAATCAATGGCACGCCCAAATCTGATGATGATTTCAAGTGATCCCCGGCGAGAATTCCCAAGCCGCCAGAGTAGACGGGTAGAGATTCATGGATGCCAAATTCGGCGCAAAAGTAAGCAATGGGGCGCAATGCAGATACTTGCGGTGCAACTCGATTTACCCAAGTATCTTGCTGATTGATGTATTGGTCAAACTCACGCGCTAGGGCGGATATCTGCTTTATGTAAAATGGGTCTTCTGCTAATTGGGTCAAACGCTCGTAACTTGCAGACTCTAAAATTGCCACTGGGTTATGTCCACAGCGTTCCCATTCTTGGGGATCAATGCTTTGGAATAAGGAGATGCGATCGCCACTCCAGCTCCACCAGTAGTTATAAGCCAAATCTGCCAAACGTTTGAGCGGTGAAGGTAACTTTTCACTCAAGTGTCGTGCTGCGGTGATTGCACTGCTATTAGCCATACTAAATCTATGTCCTCGCGCTTAACTTTTTCTTTATGTATCGGTGAGTGAAGAAGTAAATAGGGTAGAGGTTAAAGGGTACAGATTATTCCCTATCACCTGTCACCTGTTACCTAATCCCAATTCCCCATACCCAGTCCCTTTTATTTACTCTTCAGGTTTATAACACCGAAGCCTTCACGTGCTGAATTCTCCCCTGAAGTTGGAACAGTTTCTCGACATCAAACCTTATCCAAGTAAATGGTTTGTATTGTTTTCGTCTTCTAAAAATTATCTCTACTTTTGGACAGATTTAATATTTTTTTCTATCAAATTCGTTGACATTATTTTAATTTTTTTATTTTATTGTAAATATTTATCCACAATTTTACAATCAGCAACTAAAGTTATTT
>NZ_JADEXF010000994.1 GCF_015207245.1 Nostoc cf. edaphicum LEGE 07299 | reverse complement strand
GAATAAATTTGTCAAAAGTCGGTTTAATTCTTAGGTAAATTCAATTATCAGATGAGGTAATGAAAAATTTGGTTTACCGCCATGTCAAAGCGACCAAAAGTCAACTCTGACCACACACAACGACATCATACTCCGACTATAGATAATGAAGTCATCGCCAAACACTTAGAGGCTTTATTAACTCCAGCAGTTTATGCTCAACAAAAATATTATAAGCAGTTAAAATTACGAGATAGAATTCTGAATTTATCATTTATGGTAGCAGCAGTATTAACACTGTTGTGGCGACAAGTTCCTGGCGTTCAAGAGTTGAATCGTCTGTTAGCACGAGAAGGTTTATTATGGTGTCCTGTTACTAAAGTTGCCCAACAATCTCTTTCTGAAAGATTTTTAGTATTCCCATCTGAATTATTTGAGCGAGTATTTAAAGACTTATTGCCTCGGTTACAACTAAATTGGCAACAAAGACTCAGGCGACCACTACCAGATAGTGTTAAGCTTGCACTCCATAATTTTGAGCGAATTTGGATTGCTGATGGGTCAACCCTAGAAGCCTTATTTCGCAAGCTAAAAAGCCTAGAAGACCTAAAGACAGGACAGTTAGCCGGGAAAATTTGTACAGTTATTGATTTGGTAACTCGTTTACCCGTCGAAGTTTGGTTTCACACTAATCCAGCAGCATCAGACACTAATTTTGAAGCGGCATTTCTGAATTTACTACCTGCTAAAACTTTGGTTTTACTTGACAGAGGTTTTTATCATTTTCAATTCTTACAACAACTTATTAGCCAAGAAGTTCATTTTATTACACGTTTAAAAGCTAAAGCATCTATTAAATACTTAAAAATTTTTAGTTATGACCATTCCATTAAAGACCGATTGATTCAACTTGGTACTGTTCGTCGCGGCGCACCAGTCCTTACTTTACGTTTAATAGAAATTAAAGTTGGTAAAACCAGCTATTCTTACATTACTTCTGTCCTCGATCCACAAATATTACCTCCTTATGTCGTAGCAGATTTATATCGAAAAAGATGGAGAATTGAAGAAGCCTTTTACTCCGTAAAACGTTTATTGGGGCTATCTTATTTGTGGACTGGCTCTATTAATGGTGTCAAGTTGCAAGTGTGGGCTACTTGGCTCTTTTATGCCGTATTAGTTGACTTGGGAGATGCGGTAGCTGATGAATTATCTCTGCCATTTGACCGCATTTCTTTAGAGATGATTTTTCGTGGTTTGTACCATTTTAGTGTCGCCTATGACAAAGGTAAGGCGGATGACCCAATTAAGTACTTCGCTGCAAAAGAAAATCAAGATTTAGGAGTCGTCAAAGCGTTACGAAAGCCTGTCTCCAAGCTGGATTTATCGCCTTTTCCTGCACCATCTTGACAAAAGTGCAATTACGTTAACCTCTCACGGGTGCCCATAGTCGTCACCTTTGAGTCTGGAGAAACAAGCAAAACTGTCTCTATACCAATCACTGATGATACTTTAGTTGAGTCTTCTGAAAATATTCTACTTGCCTTGAGCAATCCCACTGGAGGTGCAGTAATTGGAACCCAAAGTATTGCAACCCTTACTATTGCAGACAACGATGTAGAATTAGCCTTTAGCAACACCAACTTCAGCATCAACGAAGATGGCACAGCGATCGCAGCAGTAACACTCACCCGTACAGGTCGCAGTACGGGAACAGTGGGAGCGACAATTAGCCTTAGTAATGGCACTGCACAATTCCCGACGGACTACGATAACACAGACATAACAGTTAACTTTGCCGATGGTGAGATTAGCAAAACTGTACTTATCCCCATCGTCAACGATACCTTACTAGAAAGCGCTGAAACAATCAATTTAGTTCTAGGCAACCCCACAGGTAATGCGACAATTGGCACGCAAAATACTGCTACCCTCACCATTGTCGATGATGATGTACAACTAGCTTTTAGCAACACCAACTTCAGCATCAACGAAGATGGCACGCCAATTGCCGCCGTTACCGTCATCCGTGCTGGTAGGAGCCGAGGTGCAGTTAGTGCCACGATTACACTTAGCAATGGTACTGCTATCTCCGGCAGTGACTATAACAACGCACCTATTCTTGTCAACTTTGCTGACGGTGAAATGACTAAGACCGTTGTAATTCCCATCGTTGACGACACAGTATATGAAAGCGATGAAACCATCAACCTCACCTTAAGCAATCCAACTGGTGGTGCAACTATTGTCACTCAAAGTACCGCTACTGTCACCATCAAAGAAAATGACACACCTCCTCCAATTACCCTTATCGGTACGCGCAACGATGATAACCTTGTTGGTGGAGATGGTAATGACCTCCTTGATGGTAAAGAAGGCAACGACACCTTAATTGGTGGTGCTGGTAACGATAACCTGATTGGCGGTACAGGCAATGATACCCTAGATGGCGGTACAGGCAATGATACCCTAGATGGCGGTACAGGCAATGACACCTATATTGTCGATAGTGCTGCTGATACCATCATTGAAAACGCCAGTAGTGGAACAGATACAGTTATCGCAGCCGTTGACTTTTCAATTGCTTTCCTTGCCAATGTCGAAAATTTAGTGCTGGTTAATAATGCGATCGC
>NZ_JADEXF010000993.1 GCF_015207245.1 Nostoc cf. edaphicum LEGE 07299 | reverse complement strand
GTTTATTCACATATTGAAATCTTTTGATTGTAAAGGTTTCAAGGCTTCAACCTGTCAAAAACGGTTGCTATCTTTGAGAAAAAATTTATGCACATTGATGATGTTAATAACAATATATTGTCAAAGAAACAGCTAAATGCCACTTCAATCTCCTCATTAGATAGCTTTAATACGAAAGATGAATACAGCCTCAACTTCAGCAGACGTAGTAGCTATAACTCAGCCGATGCTGATATGCAGTTACTAAATAACGATGAATCTAAAAATAGAAATAACGCTACTAATAATGCTTTTAGTACTCAAAATTATAACTCCACTAATGGCTATGGCTTGGTTAATGGAGCAGCAGCAGTGGCTAGAGCTATTGGTCAAAATACCTTTGCTGATGTTCCCGATCTTGGTGGCAATAATTGGGGAGCAGACATGGTTAAAGCACCGGAAGTTTGGGCACAGGGATATACAGGAAAAGGCGTTGTTGTCGCTGTTGTGGATACTGGAGTTGACTATAACCACGAAGATTTAACAAATAATATCTGGACAAATACTAAGGAAATTGCAGGTAACGGTATAGATGATGATGGAAATGGCTATGTTGATGATAATTACGGCTGGAACTTCGCTGATAAAAACAACAACACCCTAGATGACAACGGTCATGGTACTCATGTTTCCGGCACGATCGCAGGAGAAAATAATAACTACGGTGTCACTGGTATTGCCTACGATGCCAAGATTATGGCTGTCAAAGCTTTAGATAGCTCTGGCTCTGGTTCCTATAGTTCCATATCTAAAGGTATTCGCTACGCTGTAGATAATGGAGCTAATGTAATTAACCTCAGTTTAGGAGGAGGTGCATCTTCTAATCGCACTCTAGAGTCAGCCATTAACTATGCCAGCAGTAAAGGAGTAATTGTCGTCATGGCAGCAGGTAATGATGGTGACTCATCACCAGACTATCCCGCCCGCTATGCATCCAAGTCGGGAATTGCCGTTGGGGCAGTAGATAAGAATAATAATATGCCCGACTTCTCTAACCGCTCTGGAACAAATCCAATCGCTTACGTCACAGCTCCAGGAGTCAAGGTTTATTCATCAGTTCCGAATAATCAGTATGCAACTTATAGCGGCACATCTATGGCTACTCCCCATGTTGCTGGTATCGTTGCCCTGATGCTTAGTGCTAACCCCAACCTGACTGATGCCCAAGTACGTCAGATTGTCACAGAAACCGCAGGAAATAGTACACAAACTACAAGCTCTAGTTTTAACATTTCTAATGTCAGTTCTCTAGCGAGTCAGGTAATTGCAGAAACCGCAGGAAATAACACACAAACGACAAACTCTAGTTTTAATAATTCCAATTTTGGTTCACTTATCGGTCAGGCAATTACAGAATCCACAAGATATCTAACACCAGAAAAGATCGCTAGTTTTAATAATTCTGATTTTAGCCCTGTAATCGGTCAGGCAATTACAGAATCCACAAGATATCTAACACCAGAAACGATCGCTAGTTGGAATAATTCTGATTTTAACCCTGTAATTGGTCAGGCAATTACAGAATCCACAAAATATCTGATATCAGCCGAAGGTAATAACATATCAACAAATCCAGAATTATGGTCGCAATTTCAAAACTATGAGAATATTCTGGGCAGTATCAATGTAAATAGCAATCAGGATGAGAATAATCCAGATTTTGTCAAATTACTAGAGGGAATGCAAAAACAAATAGATCAGTATAGAAAATTGTTGGGTATAGCTTGAAAATTATAGCGATTTGCAGTTAAGTTCAATACTACTCGTCTGTCGTGAATAAATGTAGGGGTTTAACAATGCTAAACCCTTACTTGTGGTTAATTTAACAGACTGTCCTATCTAACGGAAAATGCCTCATTGAACCGCCGTGTCACAGGCTCAGTGATGAATGTCAAAATTGACTTTTTCCGAGTAACAATTTCACCTGTAGCAGCCATCCCTGGTGTAAATTCTACTTCTTGACCTCGAACATTCACTGCGTGTTTATTTAGCTTAATTCTCGTCGGAAAAACTAAACCCAATTCTTTATCAGTAATTGCATTTGGACTGACTTGCATAACTTCGCCATCCACAATGCCAAATTCTTGGAAGGGAAAAGTCGCCATTTTCACTTTTGCCTTCATTCCTTGACGAATAAACCCAATATCGCGGTTAAGAACTTTTACCTCTAGAAGCATTTCTTCGCCTTCCGGCAAAATTGACAGCAATTCTTCACCCGATTGTACTGGCCCCTTGGTGGCTTTGACTTTATAAATTGTACCGGCTACGGGAGCCTCAATCGTTTCTAAGGCTTGTTGCTTCCTTGCCTGCTCTAATTGACCTTGAACAGTTGTCAGTTCTTCTTTACGCTTATTAAACTGCGTCAAAATTTCGCTTTGGCGTTCTGATGCTACACGCTGGGACTGACTGCGTGCAGCGTTGTAAGCTTGTTCTGCTTGGCGAATTTCTTGGACTTGAGCAGCAATATCTTTTTCTAATGATGTGACTTTATCTTGAGCCTCTGTGATTCTATTCTGGGCGTTGATAACTTCATCTTGCGATCTAGTGATTTCTGTTTTTGCACGAGTTAATCTTTCT
>NZ_JADEXF010000992.1 GCF_015207245.1 Nostoc cf. edaphicum LEGE 07299 | reverse complement strand
GACATATGGTGCTGCTGGTTCACTGGTGGTAATTTTAGCTTGGGTTAATTATGCCGCACAAATTCTTTTCTTCGGTGCAGAATTTACTCAAGTTTATTCCCGAAGGCATGGCAGCGGCATAGTTCCAACTAAAAATGCTGTACATCTATCTGATAATACAAACTATAATGGCAAGGCTCCAAGAGAACAAGCATCGAGTCAGAAAAAGCCATCCTCTCGCTTTATTAATCGCTTTTTTCAGTATTTTAGAAAGCCCAAACGCTTAAAGCAGAGAAGAAAAAATCAGCGTTTTTAATCCTTGATTACTGGAGATTTATATTGTAAATCTGATAGATATTGAAGTATCTAATATCCAGCCCAGTTAATTAGTTCTTATTGCAACAGTTGGTCAGTACAGTATTCAGCAATTCTGAATCTTTTATACTGGGTTTTTCCAGAATTGTATTGAAAAAGAAAGAAAATTAGTGCTAATGGAAAAATGGTTTTTTATCAATTGGCAAGCAATTTTTATTCCTAGCATCAGCATCTTTGAATTGATTATCCGCGGATCGCTGGTATATTTAGCGCTATTCTCAGTACTACGCCTACTTCCTAGTCGGCAATTAGGAACACTAGGAATTACTGATTTACTTGTAGTTGTGCTATTTGCGGAAGCTGCTCAAAATGCTATGGCAAGTAATTACACATCAATTACTGAAGGGGCGATTCTGGTCGGAACAGTGATTTTTTGGAGTTACTTGCTAAACTGGTTAGGCTACAAACTTCCCCAGTTTCAACGTTTCTTGAATCCGCCACCGTTACTACTGGTAAAAAACGGTCGGATGATTGAACGCCATCTGCAACGAGAGTTAATTACAGATGATGAGTTGATGAGCAAGTTACGTCAGCAAGGTGTGGAATTTTTGGCTGATGTGAAGTTGGCATATATGGAGGCTGATGGCAGGATTAGTATTATCACAACGGATTCAAAAACTGGTTCCGTTCCTGAGTAAAAAGTACCGTTAAAAAGCGATGTACATTAATTAGACTGTAAAATATGACGGTTGTATTCTGTGCCGAACTGTGATTGAGCGTTATACTTTGCCCGAAATGGCTAATCTGTGGAGTGAAACCTATAAACTAAAAACTTGGCTGCAAGTCGAAATTGCTGTTTGTGAGGCTCAAGCTGAACTTGGTTACATTCCGTCTGAGGCGGTTGAGGAAATTAAGGCCAAGGCAGATTTTGATCCAAAGCGGGTGCTAGAAATTGAGGCTGTAGTCCGCCACGATGTCATTGCTTTTTTGACAAACGTCAATGAATATGTTGGTGATGCCGGACGCTACATTCACCTGGGTTTAACTAGTTCGGATGTTTTGGATACAGCTTTAGCACTGCAATTAGTTGCCAGCTTGGATATATTATTGCAACGTTTGGAAGATTTGATTCAGGTAATTCGCCAAAAAGCACGGGAACATCGTCATACAGTGATGGCTGGCCGATCGCACGGTATTCATGCTGAACCGATTACTTTTGGTTTTAAACTAGCTGGTTGGTTAGCAGAAGTGTTGCGACACCAAGAACGCTTGAGAATACTCCGCCAAACGATCGCTGTGGGTAAGATTTCTGGTGCAGTCGGAACATACGCCAATATTGAACCGCGTGTAGAAGCGATCGCTTGTCAAAAACTCGGACTCGAACCCGATACGGCCTCAACCCAAGTTATTTCCCGCGATCGCCACGCCGACTACGTGCAACAATTAGCTTTGGTAGCCGCAACCATCGATCGCTTTGCTGTAGAAATTCGTAATCTCCAAAAAACAGACGTTTTGGAAGTTGAAGAATTCTTCGCCAAAGGTCAAAAAGGCTCCTCAGCCATGCCACACAAGCGCAACCCCATCCGTTCGGAACGACTGACGGGAATGGCACGACTCGTCAGAAGTCATGCTGGTGCAGCTTTAGAAAACGTTGCTTTATGGCATGAGCGAGATATTTCTCACAGTTCTGTAGAACGGGTAATTTTGCCAGATGCTTGTACTTTGACCCACTTTATGTTGTCAGAAATAACCGATTTGGTCAAAAACCTGTTGGTCTATCCTGAGAACATGAAACGGAATCTCAACTGTTACGGCGGCGTTGTGTTCAGCCAGAAAGTGTTACTGGCTTTAATAGACAAAGGAAGTAGCCGAGAAGAAGCTTATGCGATCGTTCAAGAAAGCGCTCACGCCGCTTGGAATCAGCCAGAAGGAAACTTCCAAGACTTGATTAGCAAAGATCCGCGTGTTACCCAAAAGTTGTCTCCAGCAGAACTAGAGGTTTGTTTCGACCCCCAGCAACATCTGCGGCATTTAGAAGAAGTTTACCAACGATTAGGTATTTAGGATTAATTTGTTTGTAGTAAGCGCTTAAGCGCTTACTACAAACTTGTTACCCCAAAAATACGCAGATATGCTCAAAAAAGATATACAGCGAATTTCAAGTTAGTGAGGTACGCAAGCTAAGTCTCAAAGCCAGGTATAAAGCCTGTTTTACTTCTGTTAGCACAGCCCATTCTAATCCTTCGGCAGGCTCAGGGCATCGCTCCTGAATCTGAATTCTGCTGTATAAAGATACCAACAACATTTAATATTGCAATCTGTTTGAT
>NZ_JADEXF010000991.1 GCF_015207245.1 Nostoc cf. edaphicum LEGE 07299 | reverse complement strand
GCAAGGGTGTTTGCATTAATGATGCGCCAACTGGGAAATCCCGAAGCATAAACAATTTCACCAACAGATAGGATGTGAGAGTTGCCGATCGCTACGACTTTGTAAAGGCGATCGCTGCTAAATTGCACCAAGGCTAAATCGTCATTCCCCAACCGATCGGAATGTAGCCAAACACCTTTATGTATCTGACCATCCGCCGTTAAAATGGTGTAGCTATCGCCTCCCCCTTCGGCTACTACATGAGCATTTGTGAGTACTGTGTAGGTTTTTCCTTGATTTCTGATAATGACTCCCGAACCAGTTCCTTGATCGCCTAAAATTCTCACTGTTACCGATTTGGCGATCGCTGACACCGAATCAGGAAGAGTAGCAGCCGTTTCTGGAAATTGAGCGATCGCCTGGGACATTTGATGCAATTGCAGGTCAGTATCTATGAAACCTGGGTTAGCTGCCACAGAAGGCGATACTAATGGGGAAGCAGAAAATACTGCAAACACTCCCAACTGAACAATCCACATCCAGATTGGACTTAAAAGGAGCGATCTTAAACCAACTTTGTTACTTTCCACAGCCATTTCAGAAGCAGAAGATTTTGTTAACCTGCATATATATAGAGACGTTGAAGGAAACGTCTCTACAGGAATTGCTAAAGGCTAGATAGAACCGCCACCCGTCCCCGCACCTGGAACTGGAGTATAATTTCCTGGATTGGGGGCTGTATAATTTCCTGGATTGGGAGCAGCAGGCATCCCGCCAGATTCATTAGCTAATTGATTAACTGCTTCTTCTAAACCTACAGCAGTGGGAATGATTTCTTCCTCACCACCTACACTGCCTGTGAAGCCAGCACTTTCAACTACATTGGGACCACTAGCCCGTTGACCAAACCGCACAATCCGGGCTAGGACATTGCCTGGATTGCGGGCATTTTCCCCTCTCAGCAGGGTCATGATCACATTGTTGGGGTTGCAACTTTCGGTAGCGTTCACAAAACAAATCACGCTGAAACCATTGACCTTACCAGTAGTCAACAGCAAGTTACTCAATTTGCCACCATTTTGCGCTACTGTCGCTGTCATTCGCTGGGAAACCATCTGACACCGTTGTTGAGGTGACATATCATTACTTGCCGTCTGCCAAACAATTAAAGGCGATGACAAAATCCGACCGTTTGCTTGGACAAGGGTGGCTGGGTCAGCTCCCACTCGACCGCATATAAAGGAAGTGGCGGCTGATGGCTGTTGGTATTGCCCCTGCATTGGTGGCTGTTGATATTGCCCCTGCATTGGTGGCTGTTGATATTGCCCCTGATACTGTGCCATTGCTGGAGATATCGCAGCACCAGAAAGCGCGATCGCACTTATCAGAAATTTAGTTACTAACTTGAATTTCATAGATACATTCCTAACTGAAATTGAATTGTTGTTACTCGTTGTTCCTGAAACCATCTGATACTGCGGAAGAAACAAAGTATTGTTCAGTAACTTTTCTGTTCCTATGCTATATCAATTTGCCTTAACAAATAATTTTTCAATGTTTTGATTTAGATTACGTTAAAGCTTTACAAAAAGAAAACTAGTTGAGAAATAAATAGCAAATACACTGTTAGTGAAAGGCTATAAATAATTAAGCGTTTCTTAACTGGCTAATAACCCAACTTACGAGTTATTCAGAACAATTAGATATCAGAATGACTGCTCGTCTAAACATACTGCCTAGTATCAATTTTGATGGTCGGAAAAGGTCGGATTTTTTTAGTAACAGTACTAAAGCTGGCTATTACACTTCAACTACCTTGTTGGGTAGGTTGGAAAAAGTTAGAGATTGCTAAGTTATTGGTTCTAAAAAGCGATCGCTCTCACCTCTTTCACCTCAACTCAAAATCATCGCGATCGCAACGAGAACACCGCAGGCATCGCACAAAATCATCATGGCGTAGAAAGTTGGAGACTAGATCCCCGACTTCTTGAAAAAGTCGGGGATCTGAATGATGTGTGGTAGAAAGTGCGATCGCGCTTATATCTCACTTTCCCAAACAGTTTATTGTTTACTTGGCATGGAAAATCCGATCGTATGAAATTATCGATTTTAGGTTTTGTTTTACTCTACTCAACTTCCAAATAACTAGTGCGAAACAGTGATATTGCCAGATGTAAAGGTGGCAGGAAATTTAGCACTTGGCGCGTTACAAAGCTGTAGTGCAGTTTCTCTAGAAACATCGATAACGCGAATCTGATCGGGATTTTGATCTTTTATTTGAACAAATACCCATTTACCTTTCCCAGTCACAGAGGAAGAACCATCAACAATTGAACCGGCAATAGTACTGATAGGAGTTCTCGCATTTCCCAAAAGAAAAGTGTTTACACACTCAGCTTGAACAACCATTCGGAGACCATCTTGTTCTCCTCTATATGAAAATAAGCCAGAGCCTCTTCCAGATGCTTGACCAGATACATTGATATTAATTTGGAATGTTAATGCTCCAGCTTTTACCCGACCAGATCCTTGGATACTTGTGAATTCAAAACTTGTTTTACGAAAATCTTGTGCGTTACTTGGCTTCTCGGCAAGGAAACAGATTAAAAAGCTAGTAGATATGGCAGAGATAGCTCCAATAG